>JANQHS010000135.1 GCA_028282565.1 Cytophagales bacterium
GAGGTCTTGACATCATCCTCTCCGATCACCACCATATGAGAGTTCAGTTCCTTCATATCCTCCGGCCTTTCAGGCCTGTGATAGATAAACTTGTGAAACATGATGATCATATCCCGGTCATCAGGCCCCAGAGACCATTTCTTCTTGAGAATATGTTCAAGAATCACCGCTGGACTTCCCTCGCTCATACCAACCAAAGTATCTTCGAAAAGCCCCAGCCATTGCAGCATATACATCTCTTCACCTTCCAACTCCAGGTTCAGATAATGCGCCACCTTCAACTCCACCGAATCATTTGGATTAAAGGGCAAAAAGGAATTGATAAATTGTCTGTGCGTGAACTGATCAACACCTTCCATTTGGTAGCTGTCATCTGTTGCACCCAATTGGATCAGATTGTTCCATGCCCTACAGAAGCCGGGACGACGAAGCGTGCCCCGATACAGGGTCTTGACATTCTCAAGCTCATAGATCTCCCGGTATTTCAGGGAATCCCTGTTCGCATAGCCTTCAAAATACCCATAATCCGGTATGAAGATCCTTTCCGTTCTCCGAAAAAGCCGATGGTAGGGTATGTATTTGAATCGTCCCTCCTGTATGAACTTGACAACACCTTGTCCTGCAAGCACCACATTCCTGGGATTCCAAGTGAATTTATAGTCCCAGGGATTGTCATTGCCATGCGGAGCCAAAAGGCCTCCGGTGAAGGTCTCGAAAGCATGGACATTGTACCCGCCATCTTCCAGATCATCCAATACCTTCTTTGCAGACATATGATCGATCCCGGGATCAAGACCCATTTCCATCAGAAAAAGTAAACCCTTTTCCCTGACCTGTTGATCAAGCTCCATCATTTCAGGCGTGCTATAGCTTGCGGTCAAAAGATCCTTTCCCTTCTCAAGGCAGATCTTTGCGACAACGGAATGAAGGTGGGCCGGGAGCATAGAAATGACAAGATCCGCTTCTTCGATTTGCTTCGATGCCAAACTCTCATCCGCGATATCAAATAGAATAGCCCGGCCCCTTGGGTGGTTCGCGATCTTGGATTCTGCCAGGTCAAGATTAATATCGCCTACTACCAATTCCAGATCTATGGCTGCGGCCTCATTCAACAGAAAATTGATCAGGTAGTTGGAAGACCTTCCAGCACCAATCAAAAAAATCCTCTTCATTAAAAAATTATTGGATAAAAGTTCAGATTATTGACAATGGGAGATTTTCCCGTAAACCAAAAAAAACTTTCCTAGCTACCAAAAAGAATTTTCAGAAATGATCGGGGAAAGGGACCTGGAAATACTGACTACCTCCATAATGGAAGCCTATGGATGGGATTTCAGGGGTTATGCTACCTCTTCCCTGGGAAGGCGTATCCAGCGTCTGATGGACCTCAAGAAGATCTCAACTGTTGAGGAATTATTGAAAAAGATCCAGGGTGAGGAATGGTTCAGACATGAACTTCTGGATCAGATCACCGTGAACGTGACGGAGATGTTTCGCGAACCGGAAGCTTGGGTTGTGTTGAGAAATTCTGTACTGCCAAAGATCAAATCCAAAAACGACAGCTTCAGGATCTGGCATGCCGGCTGCTCTTCGGGCGAAGAGGTATATTCCATGGCCATCATGCTCAAGGAAATGGGCTATTATGATTCCGCTAAAATAGATGCTGCGGATATCGATGAGACCATCATCAATTCCGCCAAGGCAGGCACCTACCCGATGAACAAAATGGAGCTCAACACCAAAAACTATTATGGAGCCGAGGGAAGCGCGGAGTTATCCAAATACTATAAGCAAAAGGGCGGTGAGGCCGTGATGAATCATGATCTCCTCAAAAACGTCAGCTTTGAGATCTTCGATCTTGTCAAGGATGATCCGTTTGGAAAGTTCCACCTGATCCTTTGCAGAAACGTACTGATCTACTTCAATCAGGACCTGCAGAACAAGGTGCTGAAAAAGCTTTACGACTCATTGCATGATGGGGGATATCTATGCATAGGAACCAAGGAATCATTGCTTTGGTGCGATATTTCAAACAAATTCAAGGTGACCGACTCCGCCGGAAAGATCTATCAAAAACCCGCCTGAAGTGTCTGAAGTGCGAAGACTCATAGAAAACAAAAAAGTGATCATCGGCGGATCGGCGGGCAGCTTCCGGACCATCATTAAGCTGTTAAACGGATTGGAAAAACTGGAGGTGGAAAACCTGATCCTGGCGCTTCATCGACCAAGGAAGGGCAATGACAAACTCCATGATGTGTTTTGCCATAATTGCGATCATGAATTGATCGAACCCAAGGATGGTGAAAGGGTGAGGTCAGGATTGATCTATTTGGCCCCTTCCAATAGCCATCTGCTGGTCATGAAAAGCAACACGTTCAGAATATCTCAGAAACCAGCACCCTATTTTTCCAAGCCCAGTATCGATCTTTTATTCGAATCGGCCGCCGAAGCATGGAAGGATTCACTCACCGGCATTTTGCTTTCGGGGGCCAATGAGGATGGAGCAAACGGGCTGAGCCTGATCAAAAAAAATGGCGGAAAGGCCATTATTCAGGATCCCAGGGATTGCCTGATCGATACCATGCCCAGATCCGCCAAGGCAAAAACCACCGTTGATGCTGTCCTGAGCTCCGATCAGATCATTGGCCTATTTCGTAATTCCACGTCGGTTTGAAAACCATTGAAGTAGCCTTCAATAATTCCCAGCCGGTCCATCTGCTGGGAAATACCGAAAAACCAGAACAGGTTTGGGTCCTTTGCCATGGATATGCTCAAACCGCCTCAGAATTCTCAGATCAATTCAAGGATCTGGATATTCAGCACGTCCTTTTAGCATTTCCGGAATCCCTTTCCCGTTTTTATCATCGAGGACATTCCGGCCGTGTGGTCGGTTCCTGGATGACCAGATTGTACCGGGAATTGGACATCCGAAATCAAAACGAATATATCAGCGCTGTCTGGAAAGATCTTGAGAGGAATGGCTTTCTGAGAGAAGGGACAAAGAGGATTGGTTTCGGGTTTTCACAAGGTGGGGCGACCATGGCGCGCTGGGCAGACCAAAACCATTCTGCCATTGATGAATTGATCATTTGGGGCTGCCGCTTCCCACCGGACCTTCAGGATCAACATATGGAAAACTTTCGTGATGATCATCTGGTCAGGAGTTTCATCGGCGATCAGGATCCTTTCTTTCCACCCGAACAGTTGAAGCAATTCAGGCAGATGTTTTCAGGTGTCAAGAACCTGGACTGGAATATCTATGAAGGGGGTCATCAGCTAAGAATGGATCTGGTTCAATCACTGATCAGTTCCTAAGGATCCTGAATGTTTTCAATTTGGTCCCCGACTCAATTTTGAGGTAATAAACCCCCTTTTCGAATGGTTTGATATCCATGTAAAACTTAGAATTGCTTCGGGTCGTTTCAACCAGTGATTTTCCCCGGGTATCCAACAACGAAACATGAGTTTTCTTTCCTTTTTCCCCATCCATGTCGATCCAGATACCATTTGAAGTGGGATTCGGATATACCCGGATGAATTCTTTCCGCCTTGTTTCATTAACTGCCTGTGGAATGCCGCAATTCCAATTATATTCGATGGCGTTATTCAGGCCCCAGGTTGCTTCATATCCTTCCAGATATAGGCCATCCCTAACATAAGATGCTTGAGCACCTGGCAAGTTTGGATATTCAACCACTCCCAGGTAATAGCTTTCAGCCTTTTTGCCAGTATAAATCTTTCCATCGGGCCCAATCTTCAAGCTATATGGCGTCTCCTTCAATGGGCCGAGTACGGAATCGAACCATAATTCAGTATAGCTGTTTTTGATAGCATTGGAATCCGTGTCACTCAGGTCAAATTGTACCAATCGACCGATATGATAAGGTGAATTAAAGCCACCTTCGGAGAAATAAAGCTTCGAATTATTGGGAGAAAAAGATGTGCCATATCCACCATATTTGGCTGGAAGGCTAATCCAATTTGAAAGAATGCCAGTGGAAGCATCAAAATCAAACAAGGCTCTTATTGGAGAATCCCATGTTGTCAGCGAAAGTTTTCGGCCATTTGGAGAGGCCTTAATTTCCCCTAAACAATCATAGTTATTTGCTACGGAACTTGTAATTCTTGGACCCACATCTGAGATCACGGGATTCGGATCAGGACCATTGCTATCCACCAGGAAAGTATAGAATTTCCGACTGCCAAACTCATGAGATATAACCCAATAGTCCCTGCCATTTGAATGAGGTACTGCTGTCAATTTTTCAGTGACCATAGTATTTTGATGACTTAGCAGCTCCGTTTTTCGGTTTATCACTTTTCCAGCCCCCCCATTTTCAGACATGTCGATAGTCGCATAAATAAGGCTAGATCCACCATAATGGATGAAGGCCTGAATTTCAGGTATGAATAGGTAGTATATCGTTTCTGATCCTGGCTTAGGGACTATGATATTTTGAGTAAGGGTGCTGGAATGTCCGATATTTTGCCCGTTTACCATTGGAAGATGATTATTTCCAATTACAGACGCCCCATTGCTATAGAACAGAAGTTTCCCGGAAGTATCAGAAATAGCAGTTGAGCCCTCAAAAAGATAACTCCCAATTACAGGATCAGTCCAGCCATCATCTAAAACAACCGGGGTACATGGGTTAAAATCCAATCCGGTGCCATCCGCTCCAAAATACCAGATATTGGTTTGTTTTTGACCATAAACCAACGATGAGAATCCAAATAGGGCAATGATCATGAAGGGACGCATAGGTTTAAGGTTTTCTACAGATAGATGCCGGAATTTCTGAAAAAGAAACCCCAAATAGAAATCTATTTTGTTCCTTCAGGGATCTCAACACTTGGTGCCGCTAGACGCACAAACAAAAAGTATCAGGATTAACGCTATCATCGCATGGAAAGTAATGGCTTGAAAATCGAAAGTCCACTGCCCATACTGCCATAGTGGAGTATTCAAAACACAAAATCAGCTCGCCTCCAACAGGGTATTCCTCAGGGCCTGGTAATTGGCGTTTTCAGGATCCATCTTGATCAAAATATCCAATTCGGTCTTTGCTTCCAGCTTTTTGCCCATATTCAGTAGAATATTCACCTTGTTTTCCCTGGCCAGTTTATAATCCGGATTATAATCGATCGCCCTCTGGGTGATATGCAGGGCCGTCTCATAATGTCCCTCTCCCTGCAATAAATAACCATAGTTCACCAAGGCCTTTTCATGCCAGGGCAGGCGGTTGAGCACATCTTCAAAATGATATTTGGCCTTATCAAAATCGTTGCGGTTCATGTACTCCACTGCCAGGCGGTAGATAAAATCGATATTGGAAGGCGCAAGATCCCGGGCCCTCTTATAATACTTCAGGCTGGGCTGACCTGTCCGCTTGCGAAGTTCTGCAACATAGAAAGCTCCATAGGGATCCTCTATATCCCGGGCCTCCATATTGATATCTGCCTGAGGAATTTTGTTCTCCTGGCTGAGATAATAATACTTAAGCCGGTTGATCCATTCTATGGAATCGACATATTGCGCTACCCTTTCAAGATAAGCTGGGTCCTGGGCAAATTTCTCATAGTATTCCAGGTTGACCATCACCTTATCCCTGAAGTCCGCATCCGATGATGAGAAAAGGGCAAAATCCTTGATCCCCTCATCCTCATCTTCGCGCCGCTCCTCGGTAACGATCCTGATATGATGATCTGTCGAGGATACATGCGGTATATCCGTAGTACCGCCCTTGGGCATATGGCAACTGGTACAATTATCCCCGACCTGGTCGCGATCAAAATGCTCTGCCCCGCAGTCCTCCATTTCATGACAGCTCATGCACTTCTGCTGATAAAACACCGCCTTGTTCTTCGGAAGAGGTTTATGCGGATCATGACAGGTGGTGCAATTCATGCTGCCATCGGAATGGATGAAGCACTGGCTCTGCTGAAGTCTTTCCACATGGGAGGCAAAACCAAAATCACTGCTTGCACCTGATTGTGGAATGAAAACTTCCCAATACTCATTCAAGGGGTCGCCTGGAACGAAATCAATGAAATGCTTCCCTTCTTTCTCAACCGTCACCCCTTCGAGGTGACATTGCCGGCAAACATCAAACCTCAGGCTCAGGGGGAGCTTTGCGGGATTTACGATCATGGGATCATCCGACCTGTCCTTCATGGGGAGCTCCATTTCGGCAACGTGCTTGCCGCCGGGCCCATGACATTTTTCGCAGCCAATACCTTCCATACCAAGGTTGTGGAATAGGTTCAGGGAATTGTCTTCGAATGTGAATCCGGAATTATGACAATTGATGCATTGAAGGCCCATGGCCCTGTCGAATCTGGTATTCGCCCCTTCTTCATAGCCAGGGCTTAGATCCCAGATCTTTTTGTTTACATACCAGGTGATCGGGATCTCGAAAAGGTAGCCGTTCTTCTGATAGAGGAAGGATCTGGTTTGATTTCCTGAACCGATCACAAAATCCACCTTTCGCGTAAGGAGATGGGTGGTATCATTCCTATCCAGCCTATACTCGGTCACGTAGAAATAATCCTGATCCCAGTAACCCGTATAATGGTAATTGGAAAACCGATCATAAACATGGATATCGGAAAAATCGACCAGGGAGTCATCCTTGAAGGGTTGGTGAAAGGCCCGGCCCTTTCCGGTTTTTTTAAAGGATTCGTATATCGCAAAATGACAATCTCCGCAGGTCGCCGACCCAACAAACTCGGGTAGTTCAATTTTCTCTTCCGGAAAATCCGCGTCCTCAAAAAAGCTCAGGTCCTCCGCCTCGGTCTTCTCTTCCTTTTCTCCACAAAACTGAAGGAGAAACACAGAACCCAGAAAGATCAGGATCGATAAGGGAAATAATATTCTTCCTTTGGCTTTCATCTACAACTTCTTGTTGACTACCGTACTGCTGGCCTGGTCCGTCGGTAAGATCAGAACATCGGCAATATTCACATGCGCGGGCCTTGTGGCCATGAATTTAACCAAATCTGCAATGTCTTCGGCCTGCAAGGGCGAATACCCTTGATATACCTTCCCTGCTTTTTCCTCATCTCCCTTAAATCTGACTTCGCTAAACTCCGTCTCCACCAAACCCGGATTGATGGCTCCTACACGGATACCAAGGCTATGAAGGTCCAATCGCATTCCCTGGTTAATGGCATCCACGGCAAATTTTGAAGCGGAGTAAACATTGCCCATGGGATATACCTCCTTGCCGGCAATAGACCCTATGTTGATGATCATGCCGCCTTTTCTCTTGGCCATCCCCGGTACAACTGCCTTGGACACATAGAGGAGGCCTTTGACATTTGTATCGATCATTTTATCCCAATCATCAAGATCACCCTTTTGAAACGGATCAAGCCCATGGGCGTTCCCGGCATTGTTCACAAGAAGATCTATTTTTTGAAATCGCCCGGGGAGTTCAGCTATTTGCCGTAGAACCTCAGCTCTTTCTCTGACATCAAAAAGGAGAGTATGTACCCTGGACTCATCCCCGAGTTCTTTTTTTAACCCTTCGAGCTTCTCTTCTCTTCTACCACAAATGACAATGTTGTAACCAAGTGCGAACAAGGTCTTGCTCACAGCTTTCCCTATGCCTGAACTGGCTCCGGTAACTAAGGCGGTTTTATTCAAAATTCAAGTATAAAGTCACGGTTTGCGACTTTAAACTTAAGAGGCTTTGCGCATAAATGTTCGGATCCTCATTCAACAAATTGAGAAGACCTCGCGAAAACCTTATCTCCGGAGCGAATTTGAACATCTCAAAATAGAAGTCGAACCCAAAACCGAATTCTATGGCAAAATCCGGAGAAGTCGTCCTTAACTGCTCATCGGTTCTTTCCCTTCTTCTGGAGCCGACCTCTATGGAATACTTTGCACCCCCGACCATATATACCCTCCAGTTTTTCCTTCTGATCGACTTAAACTTGAACAGAAACGGAAACTCCATAAAGGTGTTTTCTATCGTTTGCTCTTCGACGGTGCCATTGGTAAAATCCATCTCGATACCACGTTGATAAAAACTCACCCCCGGATTAAACCTGAAATCGACCTGGTCATGAAGCCTGAGATTGGCGATAAATCCAAGGGTAATTCCCGGAGTCCCAACCGGATTCACGGCCCTTACGGAATCAAGGTTCTGGGGTAAAAAGAAATCCGGATGATGCTCCAAACGATAGGTAGAGTAATTCATCGCAACAAAAAAGCCCGGTCTGAACCACTTATCATCGTAATACGGAAGATTTTGTTCAAAACCATAACGTTGGGCCATCCCCAGAACAGGAATAAACAGGAATGTTATAAGGAAGAATTTTTTCATTTTATGCCCGAGTACAGCGAACAAACCCCAAAGGTAAGTCTTTGATCAGCAACCTGATGAAATCCCGCCTTTTCCAGATAGTCCATAAAATCCCTTCCGTCCGGAAATTCCTTCACGCTTTCCGGTAGATATGAATATGCCCTGGTGTCCTTGGAAAAGATCCTTCCGATCAATGGGAGAATTCCTTTAAAATAGATATTGAACATCAGTTTGAACAATCCCCTGGGTTTGGAAAACTCCAAGACCAGAAATGGTGATCCCGGTTTTAAAACACGATTGATCTCCCTTAATCCAAGAAGTAGGTTTTCAAAATTCCGCACTCCAAAAGCAACGATGGCAGCATCAAAATAATTGCTTTCATAGGGCAGATTCTCACTGTCAGCCTGGACCATGTCTATCCGGTCCTCAAGGTTTTTGGCTTTGATCTTTTCTCTACCCTTTTCCAGCATTCCCGCCGAAATATCGATACCGATGATCTTGGATGATGGGATCCGGCTGGCCTCAAGAGCAAAATCCCCGGTGCCGGTTGCAATATCCAGGATCAACTTTGGATTGGATTTCGATAACTTTCTGATCGCGGTCTTCCGCCAGGATCGATCGATCCCGAGACTCAGTAAATGATTGAGAAAATCATAGGTAGGGGAAATGTTATCAAACATCTCCTTGACCTGATCTTTTTTGGTTCCGGAATTTTGAGAATAGGGCTTGACGTGCATTCCTACAATTGGAACGCGAAAATAGTCGCTACGGATTTATTTTTTCTGTGCTTCGAGCATAATAAATTCCACCCGACGATTTTTAGCTCTGTTTTCTCTGGAATCATTCGGATATAGGGGTTTGTCCTCCCCGTATCCCTTTCTGATGAGTTTTTGCACATCAACTCCCTGCCTTGAAAGATAGGATACAACCGAATTGACCCTTCTTTCCGATAGCTGTTGGTTATAATCCGATGCTCCTATGTTGCATGTATGTCCTGCCACCTCGAACCTTACGCCCGGGTATTTCTTCATGTAATCGGTTACCTGATCGATGGATTGATAGAAATCCCTTTGGATCTTATCATCATCAAACTCAAACTGGACGGTCACTCCGTCAAGCTTGCTTCCGGCCTTGAAATTGGGAGGCAGTCCGGCAGCAGCCAAAGCAGCCGCTGTCCCCGTTTCGGCTTCGGATTCATCGAATGGAGAAATGCCACCGCGGTAATAATAACCCTGGCTTTCCGGATCGTTGATGAATCCTTCCGCCAGGCCATGAATGGTGATCACCTCTACCCTTCTGTTCTTGTTTCTTCCTTCCTCGCTGGCATTGTCCGCCACGGGAAACTCCCCACCATAACCCACGGCAAATACCCTATTCGGGTCAACACCCTTGGCGATCAAATAATCCTTAATGGCCTGGGCCCTGGCTTGGGACAAGAGCTTGTTCACCATGGGGTCTCCCATATTATCCGTATGAGCTGCGATCTCAATTTCCAGATCAGGATCATCGGCAAGCTTCTTATAGATATTGTTCAGTTCGGTCTCTGATTCGACTCTGATCTCCGACTCACCGGGAAGGAAGAAGATGTTTCTCATTGCAGAAATACTTCCTTCGGTGCTCAGAGGTTCAAGATAGATCTCCTTGCTGACCTCGTAATACTCGACCTGATCCGGAACATTGATATTCTCGGAATAAAAAAGGTAATGGGGTAGATCCACGGTGATATTATAGTTGGCCAACGGTGGAAGTATGGTGGTGAACCTTCCGTTAAAACTATTGGAGTTGGTGATCGCCACCAGTTGCTTCGTTTCATTATCCGTCACGGTGATGGTGGCCGCGACCGGTCTTTCATTGTCCTTGCGATACACATGACCTTTGAACTGGATGATCGGAACAGAATGCTCCGGAAGATGTGCTACATAAATGTCCGCATCACCGTATGAATCTTCTCTTACGGAAGAAAAATAGGCTCTTAAACCATCGGCAGACAGAACATAGTACACATCATTGTCCGCGGTATTGATCGGATAACCAACATTTTCCGGTGTGGACCAGGTGTTTTCCTTTTCATCATAAACGGTCTTGAAAATGTCGAATCCACCTATGGTTCTATGACCCTCAGAGCTGAAGTAAAGTGTTTTTCCATCAGGATGGATGAAGGGCCCATCCTCATCATGCTCAGTGTTGATCTTTTCTCCAAGGTTAACGGGTTCAGCCCATTCGCCGCTTGGTAAAAGCCTTACCGCATAGATATCCGTTCCACCGAAACCTCCCTCACGCGTACTTGAGAAGTAAATTACTTTTTCATCAGGGGTAATACTGGCGCTTGGCTCCCAACCCTTGGTATTGATGGGGTCTGGCATCCTTTCAGGAACCGACCATTCATTTCCTTTGATATTGGTCACATAGATATCTCCTGACCGCTCGGATGCATGGTCATTATTTCGATAAACAAATAGTTTCTGACCATCGGGAGACAGTCCGATACTCGCATCATGACTGGCGGAATTCACAGTAGAGGGAAGCTGCTCAGCCTCACCCCATTGCTTATCAGCCTTCCTGGAGATATACATGTCTTCATAAAAAGAGCTGGTTTCATGATCGAGCTCACCTCCGGTAGAATTAGGTCTTTTGGATGTGAAAATCAGGATCTCTTCATCCGCCGAGATCACCGGACCATATTCGGGATGTCTTGAGTTAACCCTGGGTCCAAGGTTTTCGATAGTCGCATCGACCGGCGTTTTTACAAGAGCTTTTCCGTAGGTACATTCTTCAATGAACTTGTTCAGTTCTGCAATCTCATCGTCCTTGCCGCCCTTTTCTTCCAGGTGAGTCTTATAAGAGGTATAGTACTGAATCGCAGAATCAAAATAGTGGCTGTAATGGTAAGACCTTCCAAGGTAGTATCCCAGCTTCTCATCTTCATAGCCAAACCTTTTGGCCCTTTCGAAATAAGGAAGAGCTTTAAGCTTCTCATGGGAGTTCAAATAGCAGACACCCAGCCTAAAGTTGTACTCGGGATTCTTGGGCATAAGAGAATCCAGTTTTTTGTACAATGGAAAGGCGAGATTATACTCTCCAACCCGATACATCTCTTTTGCGTCGGGTTCAATTTTCTTGATCTCCTTCTTTTGCTCCTTTGTTTGTCCAAAGGAAAATTGCACGCTCATCACCCCGAGGATCAGGAGCAATGTGATTAAGGCAGCTCTATTTTTCATACAATTCTAGGTCCAACGGTGTAAATTTAGCGAAATCTAAAAAACGGATAAGGCGAAGCACTATGAAAGAATTAAAGGCGAAATTCTTATTGGGAAGTCCCTCACGGAAATTCTTTCCGGACACCAAATTACCAGAATTTGCCTTTGCAGGACGATCAAATGTAGGGAAGTCTTCAATGATCAATTTTTTAACCTGGCAAAATAAGCTTGCAAAGACCTCTTCGACCCCTGGAAAAACCAAGGAGATAAACTTCTTTGACATTGATAATCAATGGATTCTGGCCGATCTTCCGGGGTACGGATATGCGAAAACAGGCAAAAAAGAAAGGGAAAGAATTCAACTGCTGATCAGAGATTATTTACATCATCGCAAGCAAATTTTTTGTGTTTTTGTCCTCGTCGATTCCAGAATTCCACCGCAGTCTTCTGATCTCGAATTCCTGAAGGCGCTGGGAGAAAAAAATTTGCCCTGTGCCATCGTATTTACCAAAGCCGATAAACCCGGCTCCAAGGGAGCTTTGAAATACCTGAAGGATTTCGAAAAAAGAATGCTGGAGGATTGGGAAGAACTCCCTCCTAGCTTCATCACCTCCTCGTCAAACAAAATTGGAAGGGAGCAGATCCTGGATTTCATCGATAGTTCTCTGATTTCGACGAATTGAATTTAATTTGCTCCAAATTATTTCTGCAGAATGAAGTTTGATGAGATCATTACCATTGCCGGAAAACCCGGACTCTTTAAGATCATCAAGGCCAGTAAGAATGGCTATATCGTTGAGGAGCTGGAGGGAAAGGGAAAGAAGCTAGCCCTCGGCGCTCATCACAGGGTTTCTTTTCTCAAGGAGATCAGCATGTATACAACCACTGGTGAAGGCTCAGTTCCAATTCAGGAACTTTATGAAAAGCTCCAAAAGGAACCATCCCTGATGCCTGAAGGTGATCTAAAATCCGAGGAGGTATTGTTCTCCGCGCTTGGAGAAATATTGCCGGATTTCGATAGTGAAAGGATATACCTTTCCGACCTGAAAAAGTTTTATTCCTGGTTCAACACCTTAGTAGGTTTGGATGAGACCATGGACTTCAGTTCAGAGGAAGAATCAGAAAAGAAAGAATAAGCCACCTTGCCCCCAGCTTACCTAAAGTCTTTCAGGATCCAGGATATTGATCTTCCCGAGAAAGACTACGGTTCAAGAGAGGAACTCATCAACATAGTGTCGATCACGGTTTTTGATCTGTTGGCTAAGGACATGGAAAAATTGATGTCTATCCTGTATCGGCTTGATGTCGATGAAACGAGATTCAAAAAAGTGCTTTCTTCATCCGATCCTTCCGCGGTTCATTTGAAGGTGGCGGAATTGATCGTAGATCGTGAAATAAAAAAAATGGAAACCAGGAAGAAATTCAGGTCAAAGCCCCATTGATTCTTCCACCATCTTTTTTGATCCTACATAATAGGGGACCCGCTGGTGTAGTTCGGTGGGCTGAATTTCCAGAATGCGACTTTTTCCATCGGTGGCCAAACCCCCGGCTTGCTCGATAATGAATCCAAGTGCATTGCATTCATAGATCAATCTGAGCTTTCCCTTGGGGGATCCCTTGGTGGCAGGATAGACGTACATGCCGCCCTTCATCATGTTTCTATGAAAATCCGCCACCAATGAGCCGATATACCTTCCGGAGTATTTCCTATCGCGACACAACTGAATGTAAGCTTTTAGCTGATCCTCAAAATCATCATAATTTCCTTCGTTGATAGAATAAAGCCTTCCGGTCTCCGGTGTCTTCATATTGGGATGGGACAGGAAGAATTCTCCCAGTGAAGGCTCGTAGGTAAATCCGTTAACCCCAAAGCCGGTGGTGTATACCAACATGGTTGAACTCCCATAGAGTATATAACCGGCAGCTATTTGCTCAGTACCCTTTTGCAAAACATCCTCCATCGTGGGTTTTTCACCCAGGGCGGATTTCCTCCTGTAGATTGAAAAAATTGTTCCTATGGCAACATTCACATCGATATTGGAAGACCCATCCAATGGATCCATGGCGACCACATATTTTGCCTCGTTTTGACCGGTATAGATGATATCGTCTACTTCCTCGGAAACAAGGGCACATACCTCACCCCCTTGGGTCAACGCCTGGGTGAATCTGAAATCCGCAATGACATCAAGCCTCTGCTGATCTTCACCCTGGACATTTTTGTTGCCCATGGCTCCCACTATATCCGAAAGCCCTGCCCTGTTGATCTCCTTGTTGACGATCTTGGCCGCAAACGCAATGTCCCTTAATAGTTGTGATAACTCTCCGGTCGCAAAGGGAAAATCCGACTGATTTTCCATGATGAAACGGTCCAATGTGGTACCTACCGGGTTTTTGAAATCTAATCCTTCTGCCATACTCAAACGGCCGCAAAAATAGAAATTTAGGGGGTATATTTGCGCGCTTTATCGATATGGCAAAAGTATTCAAATTCGGAGGAGGCTGCCTGAAAGGATCGGAGGAGATCCGGAGGCTGATAGAGATCATCAAAGCAGAAGATCTGGACACCAAGCTCATTCTTGTCATATCCGCAATAGGCAAGACCACATCCGCCCTTGAAGAAATTGTAAGAAAGGCTTTCGACGGGGAAGATCATTCCAAGGAACTGGCAGAGTTGTTTGGGTTGCATTTCAAAATTGCAGAGGACGCTTCTCCAAATAATGAAATCCTAAAAACAGAATTGTTATCACTTGAAGAGGAGATGAGCAAAACCCTGGCTGAATTGGTTCAGCAAACGGGAAGAAAATATGATTTCATTTATGATCAGATCGTTTCCTTTGGTGAGATACTCTCAACCACCATCATCACGCATGCACTGAAGAGCGCCGATCTCGACAGCACCTTTTTGGATGCCAGGAAGGTTATATATACCAATTCCAGAAATCGCAGCGGGGGTATACTCTGGGAAAAAACCCAGAAGATGATCCAGGAAACCATTGAGGAAATCGATCATGAGATCATTGTGACCCAGGGATTCATTGGAACTTTCGAGGGGGACTTTGTGACCACTTTAGGAAGGGAGGGCTCCGATTTTTCAGGGGCTATTTTCGCTTCAAGCCTGGAAGCTCCTTCCCTGACCATCTGGAAGGATGTACCGGGAATTATGAACGGTGATCCAAAGATCTCCAATCCGAATTATGTTTTTCCTTTTCTCTCCTATTTCGAAACCTCTGAGCTGACATACTACGGGGCCAAGGTGATTCACCCGAAAACCATCAAACCCCTGGCCAATAAAAAGATCCCGATCCAGGTTAGATCATTCCTGAACCCGGAAGCGGCGGGAACGATCATCTCCGAAAAGGGTCTGCATGAAGAGGTCCCGACACTGATCCTCAAGAGAAATCAAACCCTGATTTCCTTTACGACCAAGAACTTCGAATTCATCAAATCATATCATCTGGAACTGATCTTTTCCGAAGTACAGAACCTTACCGTGTCGGTCAACCTTACCCAGAGTTCGGCCATATCCTTCTCGATCGTCGCGGATTTTGAAGAAGGTAAGATCATCAACCTGATCAACTCACTGGACGGGGATTTCCATTGCAAATACAACTTTGATCTGAGCCTGCTGACGATCAAAAATTATACCCCCGAGATCATCGCACAGGTAGAAAGATCCCATGAAGTGCTTTTGAAACAGCAAACGAGAAATACCTGCAGGATACTTATCGAGGATATTGCAGACGAGAAAGTCAGCTTTGATGTCTTAGAGACTCAATAAGATTTTCAACCGAATGGTCGAGGATGTCTAAAACCTCTTCAAAGCCATCTGCGCCACCGAAATAGGGATCCGGTACCGATAGTGTTCTGCCGGTATCATCGTCATACTCTCTTAGCATCCTCACTTTCTTCAGCTTTTCGGGATCATCCGTCAACCGGCTTACGTCTTCAAAATTATCATGATCCATAACCAGAATATGATCGAATTGATCAAAATCCTCCCTTTTGAATTGCCTCGCCCTGCTTGGTAGGGTAATACCGCGTCTGGATGCCGCACGACCCATTCTATGGTCGGCCGGTTCTCCGATATGATAAGCCGAGGTGCCTGCCGAATCTACTCTGAACTCATTCTCAAGCCCTTTTTCTTTGATCTTGGACAAAAAGACACCCTCAGCGGCCGGGGAGCGACAAATATTCCCAAGACAGACAAACAATATGTTTTGCATTACAGAATGGATTGATACGTGGCTTCCAGACCTTTCTCTTTGATCTCCCTGTATACCTCAAGATGTTCATGGGGCCTTAGGTACTCCGGGTTATGCATAGCCTGGCCGGAAACCCCCGTGATCAGGGTGTTGATCTTGTTCAAAGCGGCTTCTATCGAGTAATTCACTTCCGAGGTCAGTCCCTCTGTTTCCTGGCCTTTCCAAGAAGGCAGAGGCTTGGTACCTGAACTTACCAGTGTATATCGGTCGGTTTGAAAGTCGTAGGGGATGAGTTCATCCCCTTTTTCAAAATACTCCGAAAGCAAGGCTCCAATTCCAAATGTATAAGGTCCGGTGACGACCGAATCGATCTCGAAAAACCGAGGGGAGAGTGGTTCCGATACCGAGCCGACATTTGAAAAAAACCGCATATCAAGGATCAGACGTCCATCGGATCCGCTTTGATTTGATCCGAGAAAATTGGAAAATTCTTCGTAGGTGGGTGAAAGGCAGATCATAACCTCTTGTTCCCTATTTCCCCGGAAATGGATCAGGGTTTTATCAAATACCGCAAAAGAATCGGGTATAAAAACGGTTTTGCTGAGGCCATTGATCCTATTGAGGATCTGAAACTCGAATCCGTCGTCGGCAAACTGAACCTCTCTGATCCTATCACCTACCCTGATCCCGAGAATACCAGAGAACGAGCCCGGAAAAATATTGGTAACTCTATAACCCGCATCGGAAGGATAGGTTACCAGTCCGTATTCTCTGAGTCGGTTGGCGGTTTCAAGCTTTTTTTTCGATACCAATACTTCACCGGGAAATCCTCTCGACATGCCGACCATAGCATTCTCTATCAGGGTTTCTGCGGGGATCTCATCGACATAGTTCTCCTCTACAAGTGCTATGATCTCCTTCAATTGAAATTCAAGAGGGCCGATGCTTGTTTTATCCCTCAGAAATATAAACCCGAAAAGGATGCCCAACGAAATAAATAGGGTCACCAAAACGGGCAGATAAATATTTTTGTTTTCCTTATCCATAGATAATCGGCTCCAAAATTGAAGTATTTAAACTTATTATTCCAATCAATAACTTTAAGCCAATGCGCCTGATCGGAATTGCGATATTGTTTGCCTTGATCAACTCCCTTGACGCCTTTTCTTCTGAGAACGGACAGGGATTTGATATTAAACACCTTGGGGTGGAGGCTGGTTTATCCCAAAACCAGGCAAATGCCGTGGTCCTTGATCAGGAAGGCTTTTTATGGATCGGAACCTGGGATGGTTTAAACAGGTATGATGGCTATGATTTCACGGTTTTCAAGCCCAAGCCATTTGACAAAAAGAGCATTTCAGGAAATTACATCACCGCCCTATTCGTAGACAGCAAGGGCAGGCTTTGGGTCGGAACGGAAAACCAGGGTCTCAATCTCTATCTGGCTGAAGATCAGAATTTTTTAAGGATCAAATCCAATCCTGGAAAAGATGGAAACAGCCTCTCAAACAACGCCATCAATAAGATCAGTGAAGACAGCCAGGGAAATATTTGGGTAGCTACTGACTTTGGTTTGAATCGACTCTCACTGCTCACGGAAGACAGCATTCAGATCGACACCTATTTTTTTCATCATTTTGATGATCGAAACAAGATCAACCAGATCAACGATATCCTGATACTGGATGATGGCGATATGATACTCGCCTCCGGGGAGGGCCTTATCCTCTTTAAACCACTTGACGGATGGGAATTCAGTTTTAATCGAATTGAGATCGCCATGAGATTCCCCAGCACGGACTTTGGCCAGGTTCTCACGCTGGAACAACATGAGGATCTGCTTTTGGGAGGAGGTCCGAATGGTCTGTTTGTATTTGATATTCAACACATCCTTTCGCAAAATCAACCAAGGTCCAGAATCAGTTTTACGCCTCATTTCCGCCAGATCACGGCTTTTTTCTTCTTCAATGAGATCACTTTTATAGAAAAGGATGATTCAGGTCAGATATGGGTTGGGACCTCAGGAAACGGTCTTCATCGATTCAGGAATCTCGAAGAATCCGGCTACAAGATCGACTTCGGATCATCTACCACCGGTCAGGATGTAATGGGTTATCAGTGTTTTCTCCATGATCCCAAGAGCAGTGTATATTGGGTCGGCACCTGGATTGACGGGCTGAAAAAGATCACTTTCACTTCAAAGCCGTTTCAAAACTACTTTTATAAACCAGGCTCATCGCTCAGTCTGGCAAACAGTTCGGTCTTTTCGATTTCCGAAGACTCCAAAAACAGGGTTTGGATCGGCAGCCTGAAAGGATTCAGCGTGCTGAAGCCTGACGGAACAATGGAGAATTTTCGGGAACTTCAATCCGCTTCGGAATTCTCCGAGCTGACCCAGGTACTGATCTACTCTTCTCTGCATGACAGCCGCGGAAACCTCTGGGTCGGAACCCAGAATGGATTGTTCAGGGTGGATAGCGCAGGACTCCAGGAACTGAATGAAGACAATTTCAAGGAACATACCAGTAAATGGCCCCTGACAAGTGAATTTGCCAGGACCTCCAGACCTCCGGAGGTATTTTCCATATTTGAATCTGCGGAAGGTGATATATGGGTTGGAACAGGAGAAGGGCTGTTGATCATCGATCCCGAGTTACGTGCAACCAAAAAACTCACTTCTCCGGGAATTGAAACCTCAGGCATCATTGCCCCTGAATTGAAATCTTTCTATCAGGACAAGTCCGGGCAGATCTGGTTATCGAGCGTAAACGGGATCCATGTTGCCAGGAAAGAAGCCAATGGCGACTACGTATTTCGCAACATAAAAAACGATCCCAACAACCCGAATTCACTTTGTTCAAACGAGGTGAACAGTGTTTTTCAGGATTCCAAAGGTCATTACTGGATTGCCACCAAGCTTGGGCTCAATAAACTCTTCTTTGAGGATAACGAACCGGTTTTCACCTACTATGGAAAAAATGAAGGCCTTCCAAATCAGTTTATTTATTCCGTTCTGGAGGATGAAGAGGGAAAACTATGGATGAGCTCTAACCGTGGCATAGTAGAATTCGATCCCGTTAAGGAGACCTTCAGAAATTTCGATCAAAGGGATGGCGTGCAAAGCAATGAATTCAACCAGGGAGCTTATCTCAAGGCTGAAGACGGAGAGTTTTATTTTGGGGGACTGGCAGGCCTGACGCGCTTTTCACCATCTGATATCAAGCTGAACACCAATCTTCCAAATACCCTGATCACAGGGGTTTTTGAAGGAGGGGAACCCATAAGAAACTTGCAACAGCTTAAAGAAGGGCAGGAGATTGAACTACCCTATGATCATAATGACCTGCAATTCAGCTTTGTTGGCCTGGAATTCAAAAACCCTGAAAAGAATCAGTACTCATATATTCTGGAGGGCCTGGACAAAAGATGGACGAACGTTTTTTCAAAGAAAACCGTGGACTACCCGGCCTTGAAACCCGGAGATTATACATTCAAGGTCATCAGCTCAAACAATGACGGCGTCTGGAATACCGTACCGGCAGAAGTCCACCTTAGGATCATTCCTCCCTTTTGGCAGCGCCCGGTCTTCTATGCGGTCAGCGGTTCGGTTTTTCTGATAGGCATTTATCTGTTGTATAGAAACCGGGTACGGAAACGCCTGAACTACCTGATGACCGTGGAAAGCATCAGGCAAAAGGAGAACGAAAATGTACGGAAAAAGGCTGCGGCGGATTTTCATGATGAAATGGGGCATTACCTGACCAGGATCAACGTACTCACCGAACTCCTGAAGAAGAGGATCGATAGCGAATCGACGGAAATCAGCAACCTCGCCGAAAGGATAGGCGATCAAAGTCGGGGCTTGTATCAGGGAACCAGGGATTTTATCTGGACATTCGATCCTAAAACAAATAATTTCTTTGAGGTCATGGTCAGGATCAAGGATTTCGGCGATGACCTCTTTCAGGATTCACCGATGAGGTTTCATATGATGGATCTCGATCCAGGATGGAGAGGGATCCAGATCCCATCGGATGTCTGCCGTCAGGTGGTCTTGCTTTTCAAAGAATCCATGAACAATGCAGCCAAGCATTCAAAGGCTGAGAACATATTTCTGAATTGTTTTTTCGATCCGGCAGAAGAAAAGTGGGAGATCTCCGTTGAAGATGATGGGGTCGGGCTATCCGAATCAGGTAAAATGGATGGCCAGGGATTCGCTAGCATGAAAAAGAGAGCAACAAAGGTTAACTTGGATTTTTCGATCATTGAGCGATCACCAAGTGGATTGAAGATCATAGTAAGGAATTCGAAATCAGATAAAGGAAAGCAAAAGAATATAGCATGATTAGCCCGGGAGCAAGAAAAATAAGAGTGGCGCTCATCGAAGATGACAGCCTGATCAGAGAGGGTTTCAACCAGTTGATCAACGGAGAGGAGAATTGCGAATGCGTGGTTTCCTACGGAGATTGTGAATCAGCTCTGAAAGATCTTGAGAATCACCTACTGGATGTCGTTCTGGTGGATATTGAACTTCCGGGAATTTCAGGTATCGAGGGCATTCCCAAGATCAAGACCATCATGCCCAATGTCAATATCATTGTGATCACGGTCCATGAAAATGATCAGTTGGTCTTTGAAGCCCTATGTGCAGGAGCCACCGGATACCTAACGAAGAACATCTCACCCACCAAGCTCATCGAATCGATCATCGATGCATATAGCGGAGGTGCGCCCATGAGTACCCAGATCGCACGTATGGTGGTGAGTTCCTTTCAAAAGAACCTTGACTCTCCCCTGACCAAAAGGGAAACCGAGGTATTGGAACTGCTGTCCAAGGGTAAGAGCTATAGCACTATCGCTGATGAATTATTCGTGGATAAAGAAACCATCAGGACCCACATCAAGAATATTTATCTGAAGCTGGAAGTCCATTCGAAGGCCGAAGCCATCGAAAAAGCATTGAAGGATAAGCTGATCTAGCTGTTGGAGGGAGAAAAAACGCCTACGATATTCATGCCACCCCAGGATCCCCGAAAACGCAGTTGTTCTTCGGTGATCTTTTCATAGCGGGCCTCGTATTTCTCACCTGTGCTTAATTCAAACATTACCTTATTTTCATCCTGAAGAACATTCCAGGTACCTTCCCTTTCCCTGAGAATATCCTCTAGTCCACAGAGCTGATCTCCTCCGTTGAATTTAAAGCTTCCGTCGGCAAAAAATTCGAAGCTATCGTCCTGGCGGCAGTCCAGGGACATTCCCGCAAGACGAAACTCGTCCACCATCCATTTTCTTGAATTCTGGGAAGCCAGGATTTCTTCGATCTCCTCACGGGTATCAGGGGCATCCAGTTGAGTCTGCGGGTTGGGATCATTTGACTCATCGCTACCGCAGGCAACAAAGAAAAAGGCGAGTAAGAGGACTACTATCGATTTTTGCATAAATCAAAACTACATCAGAAAGATCAGGGATTGAAGGCGTTATGGTCAGAGGAACGACATAACCGAAAAGTTAAAAAATAAATATCCCCCAAAATTGGGGATAGGCACCAATGGACGCCTGAGTATCTTTGTCATGAAAACGGAGGAATACGGGGGTGTCAGCGAACGATTGCGGGGATAGCTTTTGTTCCCTTATTGGATTTGAAAGGTCTCCAATAACACACCCCCAACATATTAAGCCACCAAGTTATTTGGTGGCTTTTTATATTTTAAAAAGAGAAGGAAAGATTCACAGAGATATCCGCTCCTGTTCCCTCGCTGGGCAATAACCAGGCTGTAAGGTTATCCGAAGCAATACCAAATTTTGCCGATTCCATCACATTGACCGCAAAGAAGGCCCCGAAGGCAAAGTTGTTAAACCCACCGTAGGAAACCAGACCACCGACATCAAACCAGGAATGAAAGTCATGCATATAGCCCAGAGAAACATAGGGCCTCATGGTATTCCCAGGTTGATTGTTCAGGCCCTGGATATAGGTCAGATAGATCGAATTTGAGACGTAACGTCTGTCATTGCGTTTCTTTTCGGGAGTCCTATATTGTAATTCAAGGCTGAGTCTGGTTGGAAGCGCCATGGTGAAATCACCTCCTTCGGTTTCAATTGGATCCAACTGGACCTGAAGGTCATTCACAAAATCTTCAAATCCCCCACCCTGCTGGGACAATAAGCGATCTGCCTCAATACCCTTGAAGGTAGTATCACCCGATTTGAAAAAATTCCTGATATCGCTGGTATAGGTTACGCTTCCTACATCCAATAGGGATGCGACAACCTCGAAGTGCTCATTGATAAAATAGGTCACCCCAAGGTCTATTCCATATCCCCTCCCGTTTGAATTCAAAGGATTAAAGTTGAATATGCCGGAGGTCTTGTAATTGTAGTCAAACTTCAGTCCGATCTCGTCACCATTTTCAGAGGTGTACATTTGGATGTCTGACTTTTCGGCCTTCATCGCACCTATACCCTGAATATACTTGGGCCTTATACCGATCCTGAATGTGTGATTTTGGTCTTTGTATAAAATCGGAAAGGCAACATTTACCGCAAATTCCCTGTAATAGTTGAGCTGAAACTGGGTCTTCCCGAGATCAACCCAATTTCCCCTAAAAGTGGGATTGTTATTTCCCTGAAAGATGAGCGTCGTAAAGGTTTCGGAAACGTCGAAATTCCCGGCAGCCTTGTCCACAACCTGAAAGGCGAAGTCCAGTTTCCTTCCATCTTTCAATCTATGCTGATAGCCAAACCCGAAAAACTGAAAATTCTGCCCGAACCCGATCAGGTTATCGCCCTGGTTTTCAAAAACCAAGACTTCATTATCATCCTGATCGATTTCGTTCTCCCGGTAATATTTCCTGATCTCCGAATACTTGATGTATTGATTTCCAACGAAAAAATCATAGTTGAACCCCACCTGGAATTTTCGGTCTCCAAAATCCATTTCCGAAGGCTGATATCTTGAAGCATTGATATCATTATGCTCACAATAGGTTGTTCCAGTATTGTACTGAGCAAAAGATGCATGGATCAGCAGTCCCAGCAACGATATGGTAAACGCTAGTCTTCTCATGGCTTGATCCTCACTTTTAGTTCTGCAACAAGCGTGGCCTTGAGAGAGTCTGTATTAAACAGATTCACTTCGTTAAAGCTGGGGTCATTGGGTACTGCAACCCAGTCCATTCTTGAAGCCATGGTGGTGGCCGCCTTCAGATTAAGGATGGTTGCCTCGGTGACTTCCACCGAAAGGGTTGAAATGGTGTCCGGTGATAGAATGCCAACGGAATCGAACAGTGTTTCCACAACGTTGTTCGCCTCATCCATGAACACAGCCTGGTATACAAAGCCTGCTGCAAACTGATTATCCGCGATGATATTCAATATGCCGGTGAGCGGTTGCGAGTTGACAACGATGCCATCATCCAAGGTAAAATCAGTGGTATCGGTCAGGGTGAATATATTGCCCGGAACCAGGGACACCTCCCTGACCTTCAGGGTGATCACCTCAAATTCTAAGCCGATAAGTTCCGAACCATCCAGGTTTACAATACCACCGGAACCATCGGAAGAAATATTCTTGAATTCAACAATAAATTCTGAGGTCAGGGATTTACCGGCAAGGTTATCGGTAAAAGAGGTATCTTCATTGGGTTCGAGATCCGAAGTAAGGGTAAAGGTTACCAGATTGCTTCCATCCGTATTGTTGATCTCC
>JANQHS010000137.1 GCA_028282565.1 Cytophagales bacterium
AGGAGTCTCATGGATATTTCGGATTATAGTAGCTACAACTCTAATCTAAAAATTGAGTACCAGAATAATTAGTTCATGGGAAGAGCGAGAGCGTGAAAGAGTGAGGAGTGGAGAGCAGGGAGTGAAGAAGAGTGGAGAGTGGAAGGGGTTTTGGTGGTTGGCAATTCATCAAAAAAGCCAGCCCTAAGGTTATTTGAAAAGTTGGAGGTATTCTTTGAAGATGTATTTTTTTCCCCTTTGGGTTCCTGTGATCTCATGGAGTAATCCGATTTCCTCAAGCTTATTGATCAATGTATAACAGGAGGGAAGAGACTGTTTTGTGATCTGCTGGACGCTTTGGGCATCGGTAAGGGGAAAGGTGTAGAGGTGTTTTAGGATTAACCGCCCGTTTTGTGCCCGGCTTCCTAATTCGGCTATCTTCTCCTCCATTTCCCGGCCTAGTTTTAAGATCCTGTCGAATGTAGCAATGCTGCTCTTTGCTGTCTCAATTACCCCGACCAGAAAAAATTTGAACCATTGGACAATATCATTTTGTTCCCTGACCTTCATGAGGTTGTCAAAATACAGGCTACGGTTTTTTTCAAAATAATCAGACAGATAGAGGACCGGTCTTTTGAGTATTCCTTTCTCAACCAGGAAGAGGGTGATCAATAGCCTTCCAATTTTTCCGTTCCCGTCCAGGAAGGGATGTATCGTTTCAAATTGATAATGGACCAGGGCGATCTTGAGCAATTCGGGGAAATGATCTTCGTCATTATGGACAAACTTTTCAAGATCATTCATGTGATCGGATAGCTCCGAATGATGTGGTGGGATAAAAACCGCATCACTAAGCGTTGCTCCACCGATCCAGTTTTGGCTTGTTCTGAATTCTCCGGGGAGTTTGTTTTTACCCCTAACCCCATGCATAAGTCGTTTATGAGCCCTTTTGATCAGTCTGGTTGAAATGGGTATGCTCTTTAGAGAATTGATTGAGAATTCCATCGCTCCTATGTAGTTCTGCACCTCAAACCAGTCATCACGTTTTTCTTCGGCGATGTCATGCCAGTCCATCAAGGCCTCCTCTATGTTGGTTTGTGTTCCCTCAATTTTGCTGGATTGGGTTGCTTCCTTGCGAACATGCATTTTGATAAACCAATCGATGTCCGGAATGTACTCTGAATACATGTCCAGGCGCCCTATTTGCCTGTCTGCCAGGCTCAAAAGGGTGATCAACTCCGGGTCATCAATTCGCCATTGTCGGTTTATTTGATAGGGTTGAAAACTTTTGTAAGTCCCCTGGTTAATGTATGTACCGGATTTAAAATCTCTCACCTCTATTTAAATAAACATGTAACTATTTAAAAAAAGTAACAAAAATTTAAATAGTCAAGATTTTTATTTAAAAAAATATTAAAAAACTTAAATAATGATTACTCAAATAAAGAAAAACCTATTGTTTTTAAACTAGGTAAGTCGGATTCTTCATTTCCCGGGAATAATCCCCCGATGGAAGAGTGAAGAGGGAGAGCGGAGAGCGGTAGGAGCTTCTAGTATGATTCCTCTTTGCCGGGGAAGTTTTTATCCTTTACGTCGTTCAGGTAATTGGTGACAGCATCATGGATGGTCTTTTGAAGATCAGCATAATGCCGGATGAACCGGGGCTTGAACTCCTGGGTGATGCCCAGCATATCGTGTGTCACCAATACTTGCCCATCCACATCGGGTCCGGCACCGATACCGATCGCAGGAATGCTCAAGGCATCGCTGACCTTCTTGGCCAGGGCACTCGGGATCTTCTCCAGAACCAACGCAAAGCAGCCATAGCTCTCCAGGGCCTTGGCATCTTCGATCAGCTTTTCGGCCTCGGCTTCTTCCTTGGCCCTCACCTCATAGGTGCCAAATTTGTAAATGCTCTGTGGGGTCAGGCCCAGATGTCCCATGATGGGTACGCCCGCGGTCAATATCCTTTCGATGGACTCCCTGATCTCGGTGCCACCCTCCATCTTCACCGCATGGGCTCCGCTTTCCTTCATGATGCGGATGGCGGAATCCAGGGCCTTCCTGGAATTTCCCTGGTAATCACCGAAGGGAATGTCTACGACGATCAAGGCCCTTTGGATCGCTCTCACCACTGAACTCGCATGATAGATCATCTGGTCCAGAGTGATGGGCAGGGTGGTCTCATGTCCGGCCATCACATTGGAGGCGCTGTCGCCGACCAGCAGGACGTCCACGCCCGTTGCATCAAGTATGCGTGCCATGGAATAATCATAGGCGGTCAGCATGGTGATCTTCTCACCTCTTTCCTTCATTTCGAGCAACCTGTGCGTGGTAACGCGCTTGTCCTTGGATGATTTGGCTGTTGACATGATGCCTTTTTGTACAAAGCTAAATTAAAAGTTAAGAGTGAAGATCCCGGCCAAAGGTCGGGAGAAAGTTGTTCGTCGAAAATGTGGAATTGGCGCTAATTTGGAAAGATCACGAAAGGAATGTCAAAGCGCCTTTTTCAAAATCTCCGACATCCGCATAGATCA
>JANQHS010000140.1 GCA_028282565.1 Cytophagales bacterium
TTGGAATGGTCAGGATCTCAATCCCGGCACCTATTATTATGTGGTGATCATCGAACAATCCGATATCACCTCTAAAGGGCCACTGATGATCCTGAAATAGAATATTGCAGGTACCTCCTTAATTATTAGGGGGTTCCGACTTTTTTTAACTATCTGCGAGTGTTATTTTGGTCCTTACTTCCGGTAGGAAGACCTAAGAAAAATGATGAAAAAACTGCTCTTTACAGGTCTATGCCTGATCCTTTCATTTTGTGGGTATCAATCCCAAGCAACACATATCATGGGTGGGGAGGTGACGTACCGGTTTCTGGGTTTGCAGGGGACCAATTATCGATATGAAGTAACTTTTAATGTTTATGTCGATTGGGATTCGACAGCGAGTCTTTTCTACCAGACTAATGGCGGGGTAATCCCTGCGATCAATTATGGTCTTTATGATAAGGCCACCAACCTCAGGTTTGGGCCAGCCATAAATATTCCCAATACCGATACCACGAGGTATATACCAACACTACCCCCGGGTTGCAATGTTTCCGGAATTCAATCCTTAAAAATCACGATCAATACCTTCATTGATACTTTTGAGGTTCCTAGCCCATTTAATCAATATTCCATACTCTATCAGAACTGCTGTAGGAATAACTCCTCTCTGAATATTGTGAATCCTGCAGGGACAGGAATCGTCATGGTCAATAAAATGGCCAACAATTTTGTTCAGAACTCTTCCCCACAATTTTCCGATCCTGCGGTGCCATTTCTCTGCAAAGGAGATACAACGACATTTTCCAACAATGCTTTTGATCCTGACGGGGATCTTCTCGTTTATAAATTCATTGCGAACAAACAGTCTTCCGGTTTTCCTTCAGTTCCGCTTTCTTTCGACGTGGATATGATTCCCAATACTCAGTATCCTTTTACTTATTCCGAAGTTGATCCTTTTGGACCCGGCGGATATGCCTTTATCAACAGCGTAAACGGACTTACCAAGTACTATGCTCCGAATGAAGGAGAATACACCATTACCATTGAGATCGAAGAATACAGGGATATCAACAATGATGGAATTGATGATTTGATCGGCACTACCAGAAGGGAGCTGCAGTTTATCGTAAGAAATTGTCCGCCCAACGATCCACCTGAAGCCGATGATGTGGTTGTCAATGGAAACCCGATCCCCACCATCAACGGAACAGCCAATATCGACATGAACGAGGGTGATATCCTCACCTTCAATGTCAATGTCACCGACGATAACAATGACTCTCTCGAGATCTTCATGGAAGGGGATATCCTGGATGGTACCAACGGA
>JANQHS010000009.1 GCA_028282565.1 Cytophagales bacterium
GTTGGTCCATGGGGATTCAAGCGGCTCAGCATCATAGCTTCCATACAAGGCATAATAGTTCTGGGACCGAATGGCCTGGACCACTTTTGCTCCCGGAAAACGAAAGACAAAGTTTGATCCGAATGCAAAGTTCTGAACCGTTTTCGCTGGTAGGGAATCATCATCGATCTGGCCTCCCACATGGGTTGCGATCCATTGGGCAGGTATGGACCAGGTAAATCTGGGATTGTTGATCAGTCTGTACCTCGCGGAGATCCCTCCGGTAAACTCCTCCCGGAAAGGAGTCCTTTCATAGATCATCTTCTCCCAGTTGATCCATGCATCCATGGCAAAGCGGTTTTTGCTGATCAGGAATTGCATCCCTTCCTCGGGATTATTGAACACGATGCGTTCGAAGTCATAAAGCGGTTCAATATACCTGTGCTCCAAAGGCCCCATGATGTTTCCGAAATAGAAGAGCAGGGAATCATAATTCAGTTGGATAGCATAACTGGGTTGAAGCTTGTAAAAATCCTCAGTCCCGAAATCCCGCTGCATATATACACCAGCTCTCAGGACAGCATGCTTGGACGGAACATACAGGACCTCAGGTCGCAGGTTGTATCCAAAGAGTGTATATCCCGTTGCCGTGGATTCGAAATACTCATTGTTCTTATTGTAGCCCAGCGTGGAGATGCCGAAATAGAGATTTCCCACTTTTCCCTCGGGCCTGACGGTGTTTTCAAAGAGGATGGAATTGTCAAGCTGAGCAAATCCTTTATCAACCCAAAGTCCCAATACGAGGATAAAAAATAGGCGCCAAAAAACCGGTTTGAGGATAACTTTTTTGGACAACGCAAATTGGCTGCGTGCCCCAATGATATATTTGCCCCTGTTCATAGGAATTCGCAAATTGAAAAAATAAATCCATTCAGATGAGTGATCAGGAAAAGAAACTTAAAGCCCTCGAATTAACCATAGACAAGCTGGAAAAGACCTATGGGAAGGGGACCATCATGAAATTGACCGATGATATGGTCGTCGACGTTCCGGCGATCTCCACCGGTTCTCTAGGGCTTGACCTGGCATTGGGTGTCGGGGGTTTTCCGCGTGGAAGGGTCATCGAGATCTACGGCCCTGAGTCAAGCGGGAAAACCACGCTTACGCTTCATGCCATCGCCGAGGCGCAAAAGCAGGGAGGATTGGCGGCCTTCATCGATGCCGAACATGCATTTGACAAGGTCTATGCGGAAAAGCTCGGAATCGACATGGAAAAACTATTTGTTTCCCAGCCTGACAATGGAGAACAAGCCCTTGAGATCACGGAGCACCTGATCAGATCGGGAGCCATTGATCTCATCGTCATCGACTCCGTGGCTGCTCTGGTTCCAAAGGGCGAACTGGAAGGAGAAATGGGAGACAGCAAGGTAGGCCTGCAAGCCCGGCTCATGTCACAGGCACTGAGAAAGCTGACCGGTACGATCAGCAAGACCAGTTCCACCTGTATTTTCATCAACCAACTCAGAGAAAAGATCGGCGTGATGTTCGGCAACCCCGAAACCACCACCGGAGGAAACGCATTGAAGTTTTATTCTTCCGTGAGATTGGATATCCGCAGGATAGGCCAGATCAAGGAGAGTCAGGATTCGGTCCTTGGAAACAGGACAAAGGTCAAGGTGGTGAAGAACAAGGTTGCTCCTCCTTTCAGGGTTGTCGAATTCGATATCCTTTACGGAGAGGGAATTTCCAAAGAGGGAGAGATCATCGATATGGCGGTTGAAACCGAGGTCATCCAGAAATCAGGTTCCTGGTTTTCTTATGATGGAAATAAACTCGGACAGGGAAAAGAAGCCGTGCGCTTACTATTAAAGGACAATCCCGAACTGTCCGAGGAGATCGAAAACAAGATCAAGGAAAAAATTCTCGGTACTTCTTGAATCAGAAAAGGATCAGGGGAAGGGTGATCGGCAAGGTTCAGGGGGTTTTTTACCGGGCCTCCGCAAAATCCCTGGCAGATGACCTGGGGATCACCGGATGGATCAAGAACAGCCCGGACGGATCGGTCGAGTTTGAATGCCAGGGAATGGGGTCGGATCTGGAAAAATTCGTTTCATGGGCAAATAAAGGACCCGATTGGGCAAGGGTGGACTCACTGGAACAGTCTGAAATACAACTTCAGGAAGATTTGGCTTTTGAGATCATCCGATAACATCACCTGATGATCACCTTTGTTCTTTCCTTTCCCTCCGAACCTATAAATTCAAAAAAGTAAAGGCCCGGCTCCAACCCGCCCAAGTCGATGGAAGATATACCTCGATCAATTGTAAAGGATCTTATTTCCAGACCCTCAACATCAAACACCCTCAGATCAAGAGGCATTTGATCGGAGTTCTCAAGCATGAAGATCCCGGATCCCGGATTCGGGTATACCTTCAATTCGGACTGAATTCCCTGATGCAATCCGGTGATGGGTACGATCAGATTTTTGCAAATGCTATCGCTTCCCACCACATTGCTGGCATAAAGGCAAACATCAAACGAACCCATTTGGGTAAATGCATATACGGGATCTCTCTGGGTCGAGGTGGCTCCGTTATCATCAAATTCCCATAAATAATCGCTCGAGAAATCGGGATCCTCGGCAGAAGTATTGCTAAACCAGGCAATAGTTCCGCTTCCCGTCCAGGTAAAATCGGCATCGGGTTCAACCACAAAGGGTTCAATAGTGATCGTTTGGGTCAGGGTGTCATTGCAGGAAACTTGGTCATTGCCGCTGGAGAAATTATCAGCCCATGAGCGGATCGTATAGGTGCCTGACCCCGGAGGAGTCCAGTCAACGCTATGAAACACAGTATAACGATCTCCTTTTCCGAGGTTCAAACCTGAGAAACTTGTGGTTTGGGTTGGTCCACCATCCACGGAATAATGGAAATCGGCCGAGTTGATCGGGGACTCCTGCCAATTCTGGAATATGGTCGTGACGGTATATGGAGCTCCATTGATGTAATCATCAAACGGTTCCAGCATTTTGATCATGGCGCCATCCCTTTGGATCAGATCCGTGCCATATGCAGCCTGGTGGACAGTCCCGGTGGCATCGTCTTGAACGAAGGCTGCAATCCCAAGATCATAAAACTCCTCCACCGAATGCTCAATGGAATGATCGATCTCATTCCCCGCTGAAGTAGGAAGTCGATAATCGCCCTGGAAAGCATAGGATGTGCTCAGGCTGACAGTATCCCCGGGCGAAAGCGCTCCCAGGTTGATCCCATTCTCATCCGGAACGAATTTCTTCATCACATGATAGAAATGTGTTTCCTGATTGGAAGTTGCATTCCTCCTGGTGGTTTCTTCAAAAACCGCCAGGCGTAATTTATTGCCAGCCGGATATGTACCGGTCGAAATGACTTTTACATCTATATCGACAGTCTCGCACCGCACCTCATAATCCACCAGAAGCTTGATATTGGTAGATACCGCATAGAACCCATCCCGTATGGCAGCGGTATAGTTGATGGGATTTCCAACATTGAACCCATCTACAAAAAGCAGTGGAATCCCGGGTTGGTTATAAAAAAATCTTCGCTCCCCTCCTTCCCAGGTATAATAAGGATCTCCGATCGACGGAAAGTTCATCTGGTACCTGAGGTACACCTGTTTGTGGGGATCCGGATCAAAGATCGACTGCAGATTAGCATTTCCTTGAAGACAGGGGCCACATGTCGAGCTTGTCAATACCTCATGAAGAGGCATCCTCTGAAACTGCGCGAGAGAAGCAGAAAAAAAGAAAAGGCCGAATAGGAAACATATCGTTCTCAAGGTCAACAATTCTTATAAGGAATATAAAAAAAGGGGCCGAAGCCCCTTCTTTGTTTATTTCAAACTGAGTTTTTTAACTCCGACACCCTGGGATGTTTTCAGTTTCGCAAAATAGATCCCTGAGGAATATTTAGACAGGTTCAATTGAACACTCTCACCCGCCTGGATGATCTGCTCATCTATGATCTCACCTGTTGGGCTGATGATGATCACATTCATATCCTCTGACAATCCATTCTCCAAGTTGAAAAGTCCGTTAGATGGATTCGGGAACACCGAAACAGCTCTGGAAATATTGTTGTCCACACCAGCGATCACATTGATGGTCGCCGTAATGGTGTCATTACATGGAACTTCATCCGTGCCACCGTTGGGATTCGACACCCAAACTTTGAGGTTTTGATTACCTGGGGTAGTGGGATTCCAAGGAGTACTATGCGTTACGTGCATGGTATCACCGATCTGCATTCCAAGAGCGGAGAGGGACATGGTCTCAACAGGTCCATTGTCGATCTGATAATTGAAATCAAGAGAGTTCAATACAGAATCCTGCCAGTTCTGAATGACAGCACTGATGTTATGAGATCCGCCTACCGGCAAATCAACAGAGGTCAAAAGCTCGGTGGCCGCTACGTCCTGTTTGATCAGGTCGACCCCGTAATTGGATTGCTCAATCACTCTGGTGTTATTATCCTGAACAAAGCTCACAACCCAAAGATCATAGAACTCTTCAATACTATGCTCGATCGCATGGTTGATGGGGTCTGATGCATTGTTCGGCAACCTGTACTCTCCATTAAAGGTGTAACTGAAGGATGTCGAGAATGGTACACCTTTGCTCAGAGCCGGTAGAATAGTACCGTTCGCATCAGGCAACATTTTTTTCATCACATGATCAAAAACCGACTCACCATTGGATTTCACATTGTTGTAGGTGATGTTTTCCATTACAGCAAAATGAAGGATCAAGCCTGCGGCAAAGTCACCATAAGGAGTTACGGTAACATCCGCATCGATGGTCTGGCAATTGACCTCATACTCGATATCGATATCCATGAAAGAAGGAACACTCCAGAAAGCATCTCTTAACGCAGTCGTGTACGAATTAGAGTTTCCATCCCATTGGCCATCCACCTCAAGTCTTGGGACAGAATTAATTCCGTAATAATTTCTTCTGTCATTTCCTTCATCGGTGTAATAGGGGTCTCCTGAACCTGGCCAGCTCATTTGATATTTTAGTATCGACTGCCTTTCAGGGTTTGCACCCCAAATGGTAGCAAGGTTCTGATTTCCTGGTAAACAAGGACCACAGGTCGAGCTTGTAAAGGATTCGTGAAGAGGAAGCCTTTGAACAAGGGTGTCAAAAATGGTTACCACCTTGTCCAGCGTATCATTGAAATTATTCTCATCCTGCTGGAAGTTGATCGAATTAACCCACACTCTGACATCGTAAGCTGCTGAAATCGCAGGATTCCAGGTTTGAGCAAATGTGTAGTTGTAGGTACCTCCTTTGCTAACAGACAGTCCTGAGAAAGTATCCAGAACAGCTACTCCTCCGTCTACGGAATAGGCCATCTGAAGAGAAGTTACCGTGGAATCTCCCAGGTTTGTAACCTGACCACCAATGGTGAACGGGGCACTAGCCAGAAGCTCAAAATTGCTCACAGAAGAAATATCATCGACCTTGATGTCATAAGCCGGAGGATTTCCGGGAATAAATTCCCAGTACCAGTTGTCAGCCCTGGTGGCTGAACTGGTTGTGCTGTTTGGATTCACATTCGGGGATGCGGCCTCCTGGTAAGCTGTTGTTGAGTTTATCTGGATTCCCATGGTCAGATTCACAAGTGTAGTGGTGATATTATTCCTCTGATCAACGAAATAGATCTTATTGGTCGTTTCCTCAAGGACTATACTCCAATAGGTCCAACCTGCTGGCTGCCCGGGATAGGAATAAGAAGCAAAATGGATCCAGTGTTGTCTGTTTGGAGCCAATCCAAAAGTCTTGGTCACTACAGCATCATTGGTACCTGAACCGGTTACCCCCCAGATCACGATGGAACTATCCGGGATGGAAGCACTGGGCAAGGCCGTATTGCTCGTTGAGGGGGCCGCTCCGGGGGAAGAGGAGAATGTCACGACACCGGTAGAGGAAACCTGGTAGTTCGAAACTGCCGCTCCATCGAATTCAAATGGGATCGGAAGCGTTTGAACTGGCGACCAGACCGGAGTTGCCTGGTTTGGCCCAATAATGCTGATCCAGCCGGGAGCGATTCCCGCACCAAAAGGAAACTCGGTATCCTCCTGGTTGATGTCCCCGGGGTTTAAACCGGTATTGACTGCTGGCAAATTATAATATTGGGCATGCGCCACGTACGAAAAGGTAAAAAAGGCTACAAGAAGTAATACTTTCTTCATTCTTAGGGATTTTAGATGAGACAGAATTGGTTTTTTGGTTAAAACCAAACCTAAAATTACAAAAGACCTTTTAAATCAACCACCATTCAGGCAATTAGATGGGTTCGGATTCGATTTTGAGCGTTAAGCCTGATTTCCCAAAATCAATCGAATCCCTAATTTTCCGTCAAAAAACGCATTCAAAAGTGAATAAACGCAATTTGCGAAACCTCTTCCCTGAGATCTGTGTAGTTGTATTGTTCTGAGGCCCCAAAAAGAAAAAAG
>JANQHS010000153.1 GCA_028282565.1 Cytophagales bacterium
CTGAATCATGTTGGGAATATCAGACTTTTGAAGGAAACCTCATAGAGTATCCAACCTTGATCTTCCCTTTGGAGATATTATTGAGCCTTGACTTCAGCAAACGTTTTTTCAGGGGACCAAGGTGGTCGGTGAAAAGAACGCCTTCAATATGGTCATATTCATGTTGGATGATCCTTGCCTGCAGGCCGGTGAACTCTTCTTCACGGACCTCCCAGTTTTCATCGAAATACCTGAGTTTGACCCTTGATTCCCTTTGTACATCCTCACGTATATCCGGGATTGAAAGGCAACCCTCCTCGAAGGGCCAGGATTCTCCTTTTTCATCAAGTATCTCTGGGTTGATGAAGACCCTTTTAAACCCTATGAGTTCTTCTTCACCCATAGGTTCTCCATCGATTACAAAGAGCCTGATACTTTTTCCGATTTGAGGTGCCGCCAAGCCTACTCCGTTCGCATTGTACATGGTTTCAAACATGTCACTGATAAGCTCCTGCAAATCCGTGTTTTCAGGAATACTTTCTGCTCTTTTTCTTAATACCGGGTCTCCGTAGGCTACAATTGGGTATATCATGTCCCTTGTTTAGTCATATAATCCTGCAAAATTATCACAGCGCTGGTTTTATCAATATTTCCTTTTTCCCTTCTGCTCTTTTTGCTCGTACCACCCATGATCATGGAATCAAGTGCAATTTTTGAGGTGAACCGCTCATCAAGGGTAACTACCTCCATTGCAGGAAACCATCCTTTGAGTCGCAAAACCAGATCTCTGACCGCCGCCGAAGCATCGGTGTCTCCACCGCCTAAGCTTTTCGGTTCGCCTACAACTATGGTATCAACAATCTCTTTATGAGTGTAGTTTTTTAAGAACGGCTCCAACTCCTGAGTAGGGATCGTTGAATAAGGAGTAGCGATGATCTTTTCAGGATCGGATACGGCGATCCCTGTTCTTTTTGAACCATAGTCCAAGGCCAGAATTCGGCCCATTAATTCTCCAGCAAGGATTTGGAAAGCCTTTTTCTCGCTTTTTTCTCGAGATCAACGGCAAGGGGAAAGAATATGTCATTTTCCATTTGGGAATGCCTTCTCAGATCTTTTTCGAATTTCTCAAGTTCCCAATAGACCACTCTTTGGATCAGGCTTGCTCCTTCCGGACAATTAAAATTATTCGTGAGCGACCTGATTCCCTCCATTTCGTCATCTTCCTCAAGGTGCTCAATAGCTGTTTGACAAAGGTCAACTTTGGATTTGAGGAAATGCATTAAACCAGGGTTTCCGGAGTTTTCGTTGACCTGATGGAGCAGCAATGCATATTCAAAGACCTGGGATTCTTCATTCCGGATATGATGAACAAAATCCTCATAGAATAAGGGGAAAAGCATTTTCAGATCCCTTGCGAGTTCTTGGGTGTCAAATGATCGAGGATCGATATCATTGACAAGATGGAAAATGAAAGGCAATTTTTCCTGAATGAAGAACTTATGAACACTCTTCAAATGATTCACAACTTCCGGCATGTTGTAATTGCTTGGTGTCCACTCTAGAGGATCGCTCTTCCGGAGTTCCTGAAGATTTCTGATAAGCCATTGATCATCCAGGTTGAGTTTGTCACAAAGCCCGGAAACAGGGAGTTCGTGGTGTGATGGGAAAAGAATTCCAAGCTGATAAAAAGCGAAGGCGATTCCCGGGTCTTTTTGAATAATTTCTCCTATTTCAGAATTCCTCATTTTTGTGCCTGAATCGTGTCGGACAAAATTACTTAAATTAATTTTGACCTTATAAGGTATTCTGATCCATGCCCGGAAAATTTTCAAACTTTTACGTCTTTCTTCTTCTCATCATCAGCATTTCCCTGGGAGTGCTGATCGGGGCCAAGTTTCCAAGTGATCCCGGAGATGAGGCATTATCCAAATCTCTGGACAACCTTAAGCAGGTTTTGTACCATGTGGAAAAGGACTATGTCGATACGGTCGATATGGAAAAACTCACAGAATTCGGCATCCAGAAAATGCTGGAAGAGCTCGATCCCCATTCCATTTACATCCCTCCAAGCGAACTCGAAATGGCCCAGAGCCAATTGCGGGGCAATTTTGAAGGCATAGGTATTGAATTCGGACTTGTGGACGATACCGTCTATGTCGTAACCCCATTGATCGGCGGACCCTCTGAAAAGGTGGGGATCATAGCAGGTGATCGCATAGTCACCGTCGACGGAGAGAATTTTGCGGGTATTGACCTGAAAAATTCCGATGTGATCAATACACTTCGAGGGCAAAAAGGAACCGAGGTGATACTGGGGATTAAGAGAAAGGGAATGAATGACATCATAGAATTTGAAGTCATCCGGGACAAGATCCCAACCCATAGTATGGAAGTGGCCTTTATGTCAAACGAGAATACCGGGTATATCAAGCTATCGAGGTTCGCGTCAACCACTTATGATGAATTCAAGGATGGCCTGGCTCAACTCACGGGACAAGGAATGAAAAACCTGATCCTTGACCTCCGCGACAACCCCGGAGGTTATCTCGACAGGGCGGTGAATATCGCCGATGAGTTCATCGAAGGGAGAAAGTTGATCGTTTTCACCAAGTCGAATCGAGGCAAATATGATCAAAAGCTTTATTCGGGAAGGAAGGGAGAATTTGAAGAGGGAAACCTGATTATCCTCGTCAATGAAGGAAGTGCCTCCGCTTCAGAGATCGTCTCAGGCGCTGTTCAGGATCATGACCGGGCATTGATCGTCGGTAGAAGGAGCTATGGAAAAGGTTTGGTGCAGCAGCCCATACCCTTGAAGAATGGGGGCGAGTTGAGATTGGTAATTTCCCGCTATTATATCCCAAGTGGTAGAAGCATTCAAAAAGCGTACGGGACGGGCAACAGAGATTATTCCATGGACATTTTGAATCGCTATAATCATGGTGAATTCTTTCATAAGGACAGCATAGACTTCCCGGATAGCCTGACTTTTTACACGGATAAGGGTAGGAAGGTATATGGGGGAGGAGGTATAATGCCGGATCTTTTCGTGCCCCAGGATACCTCGGATTGGTCCAAAACCCTGGGAAGGATCTATGCGAAAAACCTGTTGAGAGAATACGCCTACAAATACTCGGAGGTTCATAAAAAGGAACTTGAAAAAATGGGATTTGAGGTTTTTAGAAAAGACTTTGCCCTTGATGAAGTCGAGTATGAACAATTTCTGGCAAATGTTGAGAAAAACGGAGTCGAGCTTGATGCCAAGGATATGAAAAAGTCGATTGACAGGATCAAATTGGAATTGAAGGCATTTATAGCAAGAGGCGCTTATGGAAATGAGGAATTCTATAAGGTATACCTTGAAGGAGATAACATTTATCAGTCTGCCCTTCAAAATGTGAATTCAACGGACAAGTATTTGGTTAAAAGTAATTAAGATGTTTTACCACAAATTGGGGAAAATCCCGCAGAAAAGACACACGCAGTTCAGGAACCAAAACAATGAGCTCTATGCCGAGGAGTTGGTCAGCTCCAAGGGTTTTTCCGGCGTTTATTCCAATTTGTACCATGACCAGATCCCAACGCGCATTGAAAGACTGGAAGGGTCTGAAAAATACGGGTGGGAATTCTCGGATGACCGGGATCTCAAACCCATCCACCTGAATACCGCAAATTTTGGGAAAACCGGCGGTGATTTCCTTGATGCTCGGAAATACCTGATGGTCAATAATGATGTGGCGATCGGAATTTGTAATCCTGAAGTACTGACTATGGACTATTTCTACAAGAATGGAGAGTCCGATGAGATCCTTTTTATCCATGAAGGTAGCGGTGTTTTGCATACCCAGTTGGGAGCGATCGAATTTGGGAAGTTTGATTATCTGGTCATTCCCAGGACGGTCATCTACCAGATCGAGTTCAAAGAGGAATCCAGAGTTCTTGTGGTGGAGTCTGCTTCTCCCGTTGAAACCCCGAACAGGTATCGAAATGAATTAGGCCAATTGCTTGAGCACTCTCCGTTTTGCGAGCGAGATATCAGGCCTCCTCAGGTTTTGGAGACCAACACGGAAAAGGGAGAATACCTGGTCAAGGTCAAGAAGCTGGGAAAACTTCACAATTTCATATACGAAACCAGTCCATTTGATGTTGTTGGTTGGGACGGATTTCTTTGGCCTTACGCATTTAATATTCTGGATTTTGAGCCGATTACCGGTCGAATACATCAACCCCCTCCGGTACATCAAACCTTCCAGGCCTGGAATTATGTGATATGTTCCTTTGTACCTCGCCTTTTTGATTATCACCCCAAATCAATTCCGGCACCTTATAACCACAGCAATATCGACTCCGATGAGGTATTGTTTTACACCGACGGAAATTTCATGAGCAGGCGAGGCATTGATAAGGGTTCTTTTACGCTTCATCCGGGTGGAATCCCCCATGGACCTCATCCGGGAACAGTGGAAAAAAGTATCGGAGCCAAGGAAACCAAGGAGATCGCCGTGATGATCGACACTTTTAAGCCTCTGTTTTTGACCAAAGATGCCGAATCCTTTGTCGACCCCGATTACCCCTATTCCTGGAAGGACTGATCGATGGAGTTGGTTTACCTTATCGTTGGTATTGTAGTCGGAGGCCTACTCGGGTGGTTGGCGGCTCAATACCTCAGATCAGGGAAAGGGAGTGATCACCAAAGCGCAGACCTCAATGCTCGTCTTGACATCTTAAAGCAGAACCTCGAGGAAAAATCCAGGGAGAAGGAAGAGATAGGCAGAAAGCTTGAAGAGGAAAGGTCGGAGTCCGAGAACCTTCTTCAGCGGATCGCCACCTACGAATCAGAACAAAGGCATCTGGAACAGAGGCTATCCGAAAAGCAAACTGAAATGGAGGAGGGGCAAAAGAAGCTCGCCATTGAGTTCGAAAATCTGGCCAACAGGATACTGGATGAAAAGACCAAGAAATTCACCGAGACAAACAAATCCAACCTTGGTGATATTCTCAACCCCTTGAAGGAAAGGATAGAGAAATTTGAAAAGAAGGTAGAGGAAAGCAACCGGGACAGCCATTCCTGGAACAAGCTTCTCCAGGATCAGATCTCCAATCTCTCAAAAGACGCTGAAAATCTGACTCAGGCTTTAAAAGGCGATTCAAAAACCCAGGGAAATTGGGGCGAATTACAACTTGAGGTCATTCTTGAAAAAGCCGGTCTGCAGAAAGGAGTGCACTATGATAAGGAGCTCAATCTGAAGAGTGAGGATGGTTCAAATCAGCGCCCGGATTTTGTGATCAATCTGCCTGATGAAAAGTGCCTGATACTTGATTCGAAGGTTTCTTTGACCGCATATACCAGGTACCTCGAAGCTGAGGATGAATCCCAAAAGGCCGGATTCCTGAAGCAGCACCTCGACAGTATTAACGGGCATATTAAGTCGCTTTCCGAAAAGAGCTATCAAAGCCTTTACAACATCAACCAACCCGACTATATCCTGATGTTCGTTGCCAATGAACCGGCTTTGGTGTTGGCTCTCCAACAGGATGCTGATCTTTATACCAAGGCTTTGGAGAAGAATATTGTGCTCTCCTCCTCGACTTTTTTGCTCGCTACACTTAGGATGATCTCATTCATCTGGAAACAGGATAGCCAAAATAAGAACGCCGTTGAAATAGCTAAAAAGGCCGGTTTGCTTTATGATAAGTTCGTAAACTTTTCATCGGACTTGATCGGTATTGGCAAAAAATTGGATGACTCGAAAGAGGCATATTCAAAGGCAATGAATAAATTGATCGAAGGGCGAGGCAACCTTATTTCAAAGGCGGAAGAGCTTAAAGTTCTTGGCGCAAAAACGTCGAAGGATCAGGAACAGGCCTTGATCGATAGAGCAGATCCAAAATGAACAAACTCGAAAAGATAACCGTGGTTGGTGATCGTGTGTTGATCCAGCCGAAATCAAAATCCGATAAGACAAAAAGCGGACTCTACCTTCCTCCCGGTGTACATGAAAAAGAACATGTGCAAAGCGGGTACGTCATGAAAGTTGGCCCGGGTTTTCCTATCCCCTTACCTACCGACGATATTGACGAGCCATGGAAGGAAATCGATGAAAAGGTCAAATACCTACCGCTTCAGGCCAGGGAAGGGGACCTGGCTATATTCCTCCAAAAGGGAGCCATTGAAGTCAACTATGAAGGGGAGAAATATTTCATAGTCCCCCAGCATTCGATTTTGTTGCTGGAAAGAGATGATTACTGATCCAGGAATTTCCTGAGTGCTTTTACAAATTCAACAGGTTTTTCCGCATGGAGCCAATGACCTGCGTCGGCAATGGTCACCAACTTTGAATCGGGAAATATACTTTTTGCATTCTCAAAATCCTGGTCGGAGACATACTTTGATCTTTCTCCCCGCATAAAGAGGGTAGGATGATCGAATTCCAACCCATCCGAAACAGAGATGCCCACTTCCTCGATATTTCGGCCGATCACATCCAGATTCAGTTTCCATTCGAATTTTCCCTCATCATCTCGTCCCAGGTTTTTCAGGAGAAAAGCCCTGACACCGAACTCGGGTACCGAAGATGACAAGATCTCATCGGCTTCCTTCCTGCTTTTTAATTTTTCAAGGTCCAAAGAGTTCAGGCCTTCGAGGATGGTCTGATGATGAACAGGATAATGTCTCGGAGAGATATCGGCCACCACCAGTTTGCTGATGTAGGAAGGGTTGAACAGCGAGAATTCCATGGCCAGTTTTCCTCCCATACTATGGCCCAGCATATAGGTTGAATTCAGTCCGAGCTTTTGAATGAGTTGCAGCAGATCTTCAACCATGACCCTGTAGTTCCACTCTTCGGAGTTGGGAGATTGGCCATGATTTCTAAGGTCCGGTATGATGCAGGTGTAATGTTCTTGCAATGCTTTGGCTATGCTCATCCAGTTATCGGAACTTCCGAAGAGACCGTGAAGGATCAACAAGGGTTGTCCATGTCCTGTTTCGCGGAAAAAAAGATCCATTAGGCCAATTTGGATTTATACATATTCACCGTGTTTTCGAGGCCGTAGTAGAGTGCATCGCATATCAGTGCATGACCGATGGAGACCTCAAGCAGTCCGGGTACGTTTTCCTTGAAGAAAGCAAGATTCTGAAGATTGAGATCATGTCCCGCATTGATGCCGATATCATATTCCACGGCCTTCTTTGCAGCCAAATTGTAGGGGAGAACCGCAAACTTCGGATCATTGGTAAAACCCGAGGCAAAAGGTTCCGTATACAGTTCTATTCGATCCGTTCCTACCTCTTTGGCTCCTTCGATCATTTTGATATCCGGATCTATGAAGATCGAAACCCTCGAACCGATCTCCTTGATCCTATGGATCACTTCTTTAAGAAATCCAGCATTTTTTAGAGTATTCCAGCCCTGATCAGAGGTCAATGTATCAGGTGCATCAGGAACCAGAGTTACCTGCTCCGGAACCACCTCAGCGACAAGATCCAAAAAAGGCCGGGTTGGATTGCCTTCAATATTGAATTCGGTATTCAGGATTGGTTTGAGCTCGCGGACATCTTGATATCGGATATGCCTTTCATCCGGTCGTGGATGTACGGTGATACCCTCTGCGCCAAACTGCTCAATGTTGCGGGCAGCCTGGAGAAGGTCTGGGATTAACCCGCCCCTGGCATTTCTTAAAGTTGCTATCTTATTTATGTTGACACTGAGTCGGGTCTTTGGCATGGTTCCCTAAATTTGCCCTGAATCCAAATGCTAACATAAGAAGTCCCAATGAGTTTAAAGGAAGAAATCGACAAAAGCATAAAGGAGGCCATGCTTCAAAAGAAGAAGGATGAATTGCAGGCACTTCGGTCCATAAAATCACTGATCCTTCTTGCCCAAACCAAGGAAGGGGCAGGGGATGAAATCAGTGAAGAGGAAGAAATGGCTATTCTCAAAAAGGCGGCTAAACAAAGACGGGATTCCATCGCTGTTTATAAAGAGCAGGGCAGAGATGATCTGGCTTCTGAGGAAGAATTGGAGTTGGCGGTCATCGAGAGATTCCTGCCGGAACTCATGGGTGAAGCTGAAGTGAGAGCTTTGGTTCAGGCGGTGATAGATGAATTGGGTGCCTCGGGAATGGGCGACATGGGTAAGGTCATGCCAGCTGTGATCAAGAAGGCCGCTGGTGGAGCTGATAACCAGATGATCTCCAAGATCGTCAGGGAAATACTGGCGGGCTAGGGTTATGGCCATGATGGATCTGGTCTTCGGTGCGATTTTGATCTTCGGAATGTACCGCGGGTTTAGCAAGGGGATCATCATGGAGGTCTTCAGCATCCTGGCATTGGTTCTTGCGGTGATCGGCGCCTTCAAGCTTCTGGATTGGGCGATCATTGGTCTCACCGATGCCTTTGGGAAACCACATCCTTTCATTCCTTTCCTCGCATTTATATTGCTTTTTATAGGGATCATCCTTGGGGTCAATATTATTGGAAAGGGGATCAGAAAGGTCGTTCGAATGACCATTCTCGGTTGGGCCGACCGGTTTTTCGGAACCCTGTTGGGCCTGCTAAAATGGAGTTTTGCCCTGAGCCTTTTTTTATGGATCATTTCATCTTTTTTTCCCGACGCTTCAGCAAGAATATCCGAGGGCTCCAGAATTTATCCCATCCTGCAACCTTTTGCAATTAAGGTTCTGACAGGTTTGAGAGCACTTTTCCCCTTCATCGATGAGATTATCGATCATGTGACCAATTACCTGAACTAGGTGACGCTGTTTATCGACAATTTTGATTCCTTCTCCCATATCCTGCTGGATTACATTCTTAGGGTGGACCCCGATTGTGAGGTTTTCAGAAATGATATCGATGCGGGAGTTATGAGAAACGATTATCAGCGGCTGGTGATCTCTCCCGGTCCAATGAATCCGGCAAAATCGGGTTCCCTGAATTCTATCATTCAGCAATATCTTGGAAGGATACCCGTGCTGGGAATTTGTCTTGGCCATCAGGCCATTGGACAGATCTATGGGGCTGAGCTATCCTATTCCAATGAACCTGTTCACGGCAAAACCTCAAGGGTACATCATAATGGAGACAGGCTCTTCGATGGAATTCCGAATCCTTTTCAGGCCGTGCGATATCACTCTTTGATCTTGAGAAATATTCCCCGGGAACTTGAGTTGATATCCTGGACGGATTCGGAGGAGGTCATGGGGTTTAAATCCGAAAAAGATCGGGTTTACGGCCTTCAATTTCACCCTGAAGCGCAATTGACAGAGGGAGGTTTTCAAATGATTAAAAATTGGCTTGACCTGACCTGAAGGCCTGTTTGGACCGAACTATTTCGTATTTTTCGAACTTCCTATTATACATTCATGGAATATCAGGTAAAGAAAGAAGGTAAGTTTCAATTTGTTGATGAAGGTCAGGGAGAGGTCCTGTTGTTATTGCATGGTTTGTTCGGGGCTTTAAGCAATTGGAACAGTGTAGTCGAGGAATTCAAAAAGGATTTTAGGGTCATTATTCCCTTGATGCCTATCTATACCATGCCACGTAGAAAAGCATCGGTTGAAGGTCTTGTTGATTTTATTGAAGAATTCGTCGCAGAGAAGAATCTTGAGAATATGACCTTGCTTGGTAATTCGCTCGGAGGGCATGTCGCGCTCATTTATACCTTGAAATATCAGGAGAACGTCAAAAGGCTGGTTCTGACTGGAAGTTCGGGCCTTTTCGAAAATTCCATGGGTGGATCTTTCCCCAAGCGAGGGGATTACAAGTACATCCAGGAAAGGGTCCAGTACACATTTTACAATCCTGAGACCGCCTCGAAGGCATTGATAGATGAGGTTTTTGATATTACCTGCTCGATTCCCAAATGCTTGAACATCGTGGCGATCGCAAAAGCCGCCCAAAGGCATAACCTGGCCGGCGAGATCGGAAATATTTCGGTTCCCACCTGCCTTATTTGGGGACTGAATGATACAATAACCCCACCGCCAGTTGCTCATGAGTTCAACAAACTCATCCCACATTCGGAATTATGGTTCATCGATGAATGCTGCCATGCTCCAATGATGGAGCAACCCAGGCGTTTTGGAAAGATTCTTGATAGATTTATTCGAAAAGGAGAAAGTTGACAGCAAGAGATCTCATAAATGACCTGATATATCCACTTACACCTGAGAATTCGGGTGTCGATGGTTTGAACCGGATGGATGAATTCCGCGTGAGTTCTCTGCCAGTAGTGGATAATAACCTGTATTTGGGCATGCTTGAGGAGGACGAGATCTATTCAAGTGCCGATTTTGATAAACCGGTATCCGAGTTTCAATTGGAAAATCAGGACCTCATCGTAGACGAGAACATTCACCTGTTTGAAGTTGTACAGATCGCCATGGACAATGAGCTGGAGGTGATCCCGGTCAGGGATGAAGAAGGTGATTTTGCAGGACTGATCACACTGCCCGATACCGTTTCAGCATTCGCAAACATTACCGGGGCTCAGCTACCGGGTGCAATTTTGGTTTTGAGCATGGACGCCAAGGACTATTCTCTTGCAGAGATAAGCCGATTGGCTGAGGCTGAGGGGTACAAGATCATTGGCAGTTTTCTGGTATTTGACCCGAAGAATCCGGAAAAACTCAAAGTCACTCTAAAGATCAATAAGACTGAAATAGATCGTCTGATCGCCACTTACAACAGGTTTGGGATCCATGTGATATCAAGATTTCAGGAGGTGACAACGGAAAGCGTCGAGAAAGAGCGACTCGATATTCTTTTCAGGTATCTAGAAATGTAGGTTTTGAGGATAGCGGTACACGGACGTCCTTTTAAAGCGGAAACCCTGCCTTTTATCAGAGAGTTTTTCAAAGAGCTTCAAAGCTATGGCCCCGAACTCTTCATTGAACAGACGTTTAGAGACCAATGTGTTGAAAATCAGCTTAAAACAGGCGAGCACAAAGTCTTTTCAAATCTCCATGGACTGCCGGAGGTCGATACGATTATCAGCCTTGGCGGCGATGGAACTTTGCTTGAGGCGATCACCTATGCCAAGGATTCGGGTATTCCCATTTTTGGCATTAACACCGGCCGAATGGGCTATCTGGCCACCACGAAAAAGGAAGACTTTGGTGAGTCCCTTAGAACCGTGATGAGCGGTGAGAGTCCTCTGGATGAAAGGAACATGGTCCAGCTTCTATCTGAAGATCGCGAATTGTTTGGCGATTTCAATTTTGCGCTCAATGAGGTGGCCATATTGAAAAGAGATACCTCCTCAATGATCGTGGCCCATGCTTATGTGAATGGAGATTATTTGACTTCCTATTGGGGCGATGGCGTTCTGGTATCCACACCCACCGGATCAACAGGATACTCATTGAGTTGTGGTGGTCCATTGGTGCTTCCCAGGTCTCAAAATCTCATAATTACCCCGATTTGTCCTCATAACCTCAATTTGAGGCCGCTGGTTGTACCCGATGACTCTGATATCGAATTGGAGATCGAAGGAAGATCCAACAATATTCTGATCAGTTTGGATTCCAGATCTATCACGGTTGAAAACAACATCAAGTTGAGGATCAAGAAAGCGGATTTCCAGGTCAAATTACACGCTCCACAGGGTCTTGTTCACTTTAAAACACTTCGCGAGAAGCTGTCTTGGGGGAGAGATATCCGAAATTAAGCTTTTTGTTTTTAGGTTTTGGGTTATTTTTGTGCAAGTTGTAGTATAAATATCCATGAGAAAAGGAATTTGGCTGGCATTTGTAGTGCTGTTTTTGGTTGCCTCAGTTACTGACTCGAACGGACAGTTCTTTAGCAGGAGGAAGCATTACACCTTTGTGGGTGCAGGAATTAGCGCCATGAACTATTTCGGTGACTTGGCTCCCACCAACAAGATCGCAAGTGCGGATTTTTCGTTTACCCGTCCGCAATTGAGCTTTTTTGCGGCCCGAAGATTTCATCCAAGATTCTGGGCAAAGGCCCAGCTTTCCATGGGGCAGCTTCGCGGAGATGACTATACTTCACAGGATCCAAATGATATTGACGGTGGTGGATTTTTCAGGTACGCCAGGAACCTGCATTTTCGAAACAACATCATTGAAGTCACCGCTGTTGGGGTAGTTGACCTTTTCGAGAACCGCGGTACCTTCCTGAAAAGACCCAAACTGATTCCTTACTTCTACTTGGGAATCGGAGTGATCTATCACAACCCTCAAGCCAAAACACCCGATGGATCGTGGGTGGCACTAAGACCTTTGGAAACGGAAGAAAATACTTATTCAAGAATTCAGCCCATCATTCCAATGGGTCTTGGGTTAAAATACAAAGTGACCAACAACATAGATATTTCCTTTGAATTCGGTTATAGGTACACCTTTACCGATTATCTCGATGATGTCAGTGGTGAGTATAAGGATCTGGCCAATTTTGATGATCCGATCGCTGCTGCAATGTCGAACCGTTCGGGTGAGAATCCTGCAGCTGCCACAGGAGGTCAAAGGAACATGAACCAATTATTGACTTATTACGGAGGGCGCCAGGATGTTTCGAACCTCCCATATGCCTGGGCTTATCCGGGCCAGGAGCCTTTGAATGGGATAACCACAGGAGAGGTTAGGGGGAATTCCGCGGACAATGATCTGTATTTTGTGTATGGGTTCCACATCTCTTATATCCTTGTAAAAGGTATTCAAACACCCAAGTTCAGATAAAATTTAGTTTGGGGAAAAGCGTTCTTTTCCCGAATTGATCCTTCTTTTGAAAAAAGCCAAGAAAGAGTTTCTGCTCTTCATATTGTTGATCTCCCCTTTTCTGGGAATGTCCCAGTCCAGCGAAATAGGAATCGGATTTGGTGGGATGAACTACCGCGGGGATGTTTCCAATTATATCGATTTGCTCAATACCAGACCGGGCGGGCTGATTTTTTTTAAAAGAAACTACAGTCCGGTTGTAGCGGTCAGGGCGGCATTTCTTGCAGGGCAAATTGCCGGAAACCAGGAAAGATATAACGAGGCAATGGCGAAGTATAACGAGTTAAGCTTCTCTACATGGATATTCGAAGGCTCGATCACCGCAGAGATCAACTATTATAATTTTCGTGACAAGTATAACCGCCCCAAGGCTACGCTCTATGTTTTCGGAGGACTGGCCGGATTCTATAATATAGAGGTTCCTTCTCCGGAACCTCAGCAGGGAACCATTGTGAAGCCGGCTATCCCTTTTGGATTAGGGGTCAAGGCGATGATCGGAAAGAGGACAAACCTTGGCTGGGAGCTTGGGGCGAGGAAAACTTTTAATGATATGATCGATGGTGCACATGATGTAGATCCCTCAACAGGGATACAACGAGGATACAGGTACGATGATGATTGGTATTACTTCACCGGTTTCACGATAAGTTACATCATCACGAAGATCCCATGTCCCTATACTTACGACGGGTTTTAACCGTTAATTTTTAGATTTGCACTCCGGTTTTGGAGGCATAGATGGAATTATCAGAATTGGTACAAAATGGCCAGATCCCGCGGCATATTGCCGTGATCATGGATGGCAATGGCAGATGGGCGAAAAGCAAGGGTGCCCGACGTGTTTTTGGCCATCAAAATGCTATAAAGGCAGTTCGGGAAACCACGGAAGGTTGTGTCGAACTGGGGGTGGAATACCTGACCCTTTTTGCATTTTCTACAGAAAACTGGAGCAGGCCTAAAGGAGAAATTGATGCGCTAATGGACCTTTTGGTGACCACCATAAGGAAAGAGACAAATACACTGATGGATAATGGTGTCAGGTTAAATGTCATAGGGAATACCGAGAGCCTTCCGGGTAGCTGCAGGAGGCAGCTTGAAGAAACATTGGATATCACTGCTGCTAACAAAAAGATGACCCTGAATCTGGCATTGAGCTATAGCGGTAGATGGGATATGATCAATGCCATCAAGAGGATCATCAGAGACTCCCGGTCGGAAGAAGAAATTACAGAGGATTTGATCAGTTATTATCTTGATACCGCAGGAATTCCGGATCCTGAACTGATGATCCGCACGTCGGGAGAATTTCGGATCAGCAATTTTCTCCTTTGGCAGCTCGCCTATACCGAGCTCTATTTTTCGGATAAGTTTTGGCCGGATTTCAGAAAAGTGGATCTGGCTGAGGCTGTTTATTCCTTTCAAAACAGAGAAAGAAGGTTTGGCAAAACCAGTGAGCAAGTAAAGGCTTAATGCATAAGATTCATTTCCTACTTCTTTCTTTACTACTGTTTGCTGGTCAGGCCTTGGCACAGTTCAACCTGAACAAGCCACCGGCCACTACATTCAATCTGAGCTACTCCAACCCCCAGGAATATGAAATTGCCGGAATTGAAGTTACCGGAGCAAATTCCTTGGACGCCGCCTCCATTATTTCCGTTAGCGGACTAAAGATCGGTGATAAGATCATGATCCCCGGAGAAAAGATCAGCGGTGCCATCAAAAAACTTTGGAAGCAGGGAATTTTGGGTGACATCCAGGTTCTGGTCAAAAAGGTTGAGGGGAATTTCATTTTCCTGGAGATTAAACTTGCGGAAAGGCCCAGGCTATCAAAGTTTGGGTTCAGAGAGAGAAAGAAGGGCTCCGTGGAGAACCTCAAAAAGACCGATGCTGATGAACTTAAAGAAAAGCTGCATTTGATCAGAGGAAGGGTGGTGACCGATGCGCTGGTTCGAAATTCCGAGCTGAGAATTCTCAGGTTCTACAGAGCAAAGGGTTTTTTGAACGCCAAGGTCGAAAGCAAGAAGGAGCCCGATCCCGTCCTGAAAAACAGTGTGGTCCTGAATTTCGTGATCAGCAAGGGGAAGAAGGTCAGGATCAACGAGATCTTCTTTACGGGCAATGAATTTGCTTCAGGTGAAAAGCTTGAAGGAAAGATGAAGAAGACCAAGGAAAAGCTCAGGGTTAGCCTTGGCAAAAACCTAAATCGCGACCTTTTAAAACTCGACACCCTAAAATTCAAGAATGTCGTCAACAGGCTCAAGGAATTGCAGTTGAGTGAAGTAGGAGAGTATCTGGGAAAAAATGTCAACCTCAATATTTTCGCTTCGACCAAGTTTGACAAAAGCTTATTTGAGGAGGATAAAGACCACATCCTAAGTTATTATCATGCTCAGGGCTATCGGGATGCCGAGATCCTCTGGGACTCTACGGTTCAAGCTTCACCTTTTGATCTTGATCTGTACATCGGGATCGATGAGGGGGAAAGGTATTACCATCGGAATATCCTTTGGAATGGCAACTATCTCTATGATGATAAATATCTCGGAAAAATTCTGGGTATCCGTAAGGGAGATGTTTACAACAAGGCCAACCTGGACAAGAGGCTAAACTTCAATCCTACAGGCCTGGATATTTCTTCTTTGTATATGGATGACGGATATCTGTTTTTCAATATTCAGCCGGTTGAAGTCGCCGTAGTTGGAGACAGTATTGATCTGGAAATGAGGATATACGAAGGGTCTCAGGCTACTGTGAACAGAATACTCCTGAAAGGCAACAATGTGACTTCCGATGAGGTGATCCTCCGTGAAATTCGGACTTTGCCCGGTTACAAGTTCTCACGTCGAGACATCATAAGAACTCAAACCCAGCTTTCGCAAATGGGATATTTCGATCCGGAACAGATCGGGATTACACCACTACCGAATCCAAATGACGGAACTGTGGACATAGAATACCAGGTGGTTGAGACCCCAAGCAACCAGATCGAGCTTTCCGGCGGATGGGGCGGAGTCTTTGGTTTCGTGGGTAGCCTTGGTCTCGTGATCAACAATTTCTCCTTGAAAAAGGCATTGCAGTTGAAGGAATGGAATCCGCTTCCGAGTGGAGACGGACAAAGACTGGCGATCAGAGCCCAGGCAAATGGAAGGCAGTTTCAGTCCTATTCCGTCTCATTTACCGAACCCTGGCTCGGGGGCCGAAAGCCAAATTCCCTTACGGTGAGCTTTAATCACTCGAGGCAGAACCGTATAGATCCGGTGACCAATAGGACCGTTGGCAATCTGTACATTTCCGGAGTCACAGTTGGAATTGGAAAGAGGCTCACCTGGCCTGATGACTACTTTGTCTGGAACAACAGCGTCTCCTTCCTTTACTATGATATTCAAAATATTCAGGGGTTTGGTTTGATCGCCTACAATGGAATAGCAAGAAACATCAACTTCAACTCCACCATTAGCCGGAACAGTGTTGACAACCCCATGTATCCCAGGCATGGTTCCATAGTTTCCTTTGGTGTGACCCTGACGCCACCCTATTCCATGTTCAGGGACCCGGCGGAAGAGGGAGAGACCATCAACAACTTTGAGTGGATCGAATTCAACAAATTCATGTTTGATAACTCCTGGTATGTCAATCCCGTGGCAAATCTTGTGATCAGCGGTCGAATTCACTTTGGCTTCATCGGTCGATACAATCCCTCTCAGGCCATCGGACCATTTGAGCGCTTTAACCTGGGAGGTGCAGGTTTGGCCGGACAAAACCTTCTCCTCGGAACAGAGGTGATCGGCCTTCGTGGATATGAAGATGGTCAGGTCAGGCCGTTTGAAACCGGTTACACCGACAGCGGAATTCCTTTTCAGCAGCCCGTTGATGGTGTCGCTTACAACAAGTATGTCCTGGAACTTCGCTATCCCCTTTCCTTAAATCCAGCGGCGACCATATATGGTGTTGGTTTCCTTGAGGGCGGAAACAACTTTGCCAATTATCAGACCTATAATCCGTTTAAGAACTATAAGGCCGTTGGGTTTGGAGTTAGAATATTCATGCCTGCCTTCGGGTTGATCGGGTTGGATTGGGCCTATGGATTGGACCCAATACCCGGCACAAATACGATCAGCGGTTCGAGGTTTCATTTTACCATTGGACAGCAAATCAGATAATCCTGCTTAATATGAAAAAGGTAGCAATTTTTATAGCTTTGCCCGCCCTTTTGCTTTTGGCACAGGTTTCGCATGCTCAGAGGTTTGGGTACGTGGATGCCAGGTTTATTTTGGGTCAGATGCCTGAGTATGCCAAGGCGGAACAGGAAATAAATGCCCTTTCGGAATCCTGGCAAACCGAGATTTCGAACATGAGGGCCAATATTCAGCAGATGTATGATGCATTGAAAGCTGAGGAAGTTCTTTTAACAAAGGAAATGTATGATCAAAGGCTCGTCAAAGTGCAGGAGAAGGAAGAGGAGCTTAAGGATTATCAGCGAAAGACCTTCGGTTATGAAGGCCTGCTCTTTCTGAAGAGACAGGAGTTGATCAAGCCGCTGCAGGACAAGGTATATGAGGCTGTAGAGGACGTGGCAAAAAAGAAAAGGGTTCAGATCATCTTCGACAAGTCGAGTGATTTGGTGATGATCTATACCGACCCTAGATTTGATTATACGGACTATGTTCTGGAAGAACTTGGTTTAAAAGAAGCCGATGAAGATAAATTTTAATACAAACAGAGAAATAATGAAAAGAGGTTTAATTCTACTTGCCTTAGTATGTATTGTTGCTGCTCAAGGTATGGCACAGGGCTTTAAGATTGCCTATGCAAGCCCAAATTATATTCTTGCCAACATGCCTGAGAGCAAGCAGGTGGAGGCGCAGTTGGAAACCTATGGCAAACAGCTTGAGAACCAGCTTCAAAGCAAGATCCAGGAGTTTGAGCAAAAGTATCAGGCTTATGAAGCGGGAAAGGGAACGATGACGGAATTGGTGAGAGCTGATAAGGAAAAGGAACTTCAGACCCTCCAGCAATCCATACAGGAATTCCAGCAAAGCGCCCAGTCGGATCTTCAGAAGAAGGAAACCGAACTTCTTGCACCATTGGTAGATAAGGTCAACAATGCCATAAAGCAGGTAGCAGCCGAAAGAGGGCTGACCTATATTTTCAGTGCTGATGCCGGAATGGGTGCTTCATTCATTCTTCATGCACCTGAAGAAGATGACGTTTCAGACGACGTTTTAGCTAAGCTGGGCATCAACAAAAACTAGCCCTTGCCTACTGCCAGGGTTGTAGCTCCGGCCGGCCGGCTAGACAGGGAAAGGTTTGAAAAAGGACTTTCCCTTCTTAGAAAAAACAATTTTGAAATAACCCTCGGGGAGCATCTATTCTCTTCTGAGGGTTATTTTTCTTCAGGAGATCCCAGGCGGCTTGATGATCTCCAAAAAGCATTTGATTCCGATGAAGACATCATTTGGATGGCCAGAGGAGGCTATGGCACCGGCCGTATTCTGGATCAGCTAAGTTGGGCCAAATTTGGATCCAAGCCCAAATGGGTCATTGGATTCAGCGATATTACCCTATTGCTTCTTACTCTTGTCAAAAAGGGATTCCATTGTATCCATGGACCGGTGGTGCAATCCGTGGAGCAACTCGATGAGAAATCCATATCCTATATCAATGATATCATAGAGGGGGGGTACGAAATATCATGGAATGCCCAAAGACATTCCGGAAATGAGGTCAGGGCCAGGGTCTGCGGAGGAAACCTGTCTCTTGTGGTCAACGCGATAGGTACAGGATCCGAACCGGAATGGGAAAACTATATCCTCTTCCTCGAAGAGGTCAATGAACCCTTTCACAAAATTGACCGCATGCTGAACCAGCTTCAAAGGGCAGGTATTTTTGAGCGGATCCGCGGTCTCGTGACCGGAGAGTTTCCAAAATTGACCGATATGGATCCGGTTGATCTGCTGATCGAAAAAATACCAAATGACCTTCCCTTTGGCTCGGGTTTTCCTGCCGGCCATGGAGATCAAAATATCCCGATTCCGTTTGGAATCGAGGTAATATTTCATCCCGGAAGCAATAGTCTGCTTAAAGGAATTCAATAGAATATTGATTATATTTGCATTCCAATTGCAGGAGGGGACATTTTATGTCCCCTTCTTTTTTGTAAAAAAAATGCTTGAGCAGGAGATAAGAGCGGAAATCGAAAGGATCATCAATGAGCTTGGTTTTGACTCCCTTTTCGTTGTTGAAATTGAAAAGAAAGGGGGAGAGACCGGTCCGGGGTCTTTGAAGATTTTTCTTGACGGGTTGAAAGGAGTAAGCATTGATCAATGTGCCAGCGTTTCAAGAAAACTGACACCATGGTTGGAAGAAAATGACCCTTTCAGAGGTAAGTTCAACCTTGAGGTTTCAAGCCCTGGCGCCGATCAGCCACTCCAGGATAGAAGGCAATTTCCAAAGCATGTGGGAAGAGAGCTAAATCTGGTGCTTTCCGATGGAGCAGAACTGAAAGGAAAGTTGGAGAAAGCCGATCAGGAGCTGCTTTTGATCAATGTCAAAGGCAGGAAAAGAGAATTGAAATTTGAAGAAATAGACAAAGCGAAGGTTTTGATATCATTTTAAAATGGACAGTAAAACATTAATAGAGTCGTTTCAGGAGTTTGCGAAGTTTAAGAACATCGATCGTCCGACTATGATCCGGATCCTGGAAGACGTGTTCAGAACGCTGATCAAAAGGAAATACGAGGAGGATGATAATTTCGACGTGATCATCAATACTGACAAGGGAGACCTTGAGATCTGGCGCAATCGGGAAATCGTGCCCGATGATGCAGAGGAATTTGACCCTGTTACCCAGATCCATCTTGCAGAAGCTCAGAAGATCGAGGAGGATTTTGAGGTGGGCGAAGAAGTGGCTGATGAGGTCAGTCTTGAATCTTTTGGAAGAAGGGCGGTTTTAACCGCAAGACAAACTTTGATCCAAAAGATCAAGGACCTTGAAAAAGATATTCTCTATCAGAAATACAAAGATCTCGTTGGCGAGATCGTTACCGGCGAGGTATACCAGATCCTTGGAAAGGAAGTTTTACTCGTTGATGGAGAGGGAAATGAACTTGTGATCAAAAAAATGGACCAGATCCAGAAGGACAGGTTCAGAAAAGGTGATACTGCCAGGGCTATCGTGGATAGGGTGGAGATGGTCAATGGCTCTCCCAGGATCATGCTGTCAAGAACTTCTCCTAAATTTTTGGAAAGGCTTTTTGAGAATGAGGTTCCCGAAGTTTATGATGGTTTGATCTCGATCAAGAAAGTGGTCAGGGAGCCCGGCGAAAGAGCCAAGGTGACCGTAGAGTCATATGACGACAGGGTTGATCCGGTTGGAGCATGTGTAGGAATGAAGGGCTCAAGGATTCATGCCATTGTAAGAGAGCTTGACAACGAGAATATCGATGTCATCAATTTTACCGAGAACAAGGAATTATTGATCCAGAGAGCTTTGAGTCCGGCGAAGATCAGCAATATCCAGATCAATGAAGAGGAAGGCCGTGTGGCGGTTTATTTAAAGCCGGACCAGGTCAGCCTTGCAATTGGAAGGGGTGGATTAAATATCAAGCTTGCATCAAAGTTGGTTGGCATGGAGATCGATGTATTCCGTGAGATCGGTGAAGGAGAGGATGATGAGGATGTGGATCTAATGGAATTCTCCGATGAGATCGAAGGCTGGGTAATTGAGGAATTTAAAAAGATAGGTTTAGATACCGCAAAGAGTGTTATTCATACTTCTGTTGAGGATTTGATCAGAAGAACTGATCTTGAGGAAGAAACTGTGAACGAGGTTGTGGGCATCCTACAAAAGGAATTCGAATAAAACGTTAATTTGAGACATTAGAATGAGTGAAAAGACCCTAAGATTAGCAAAGGTCACCAAAGAATTGAACGTTGGTAAGGATTCCATCAGGGAATTCCTGGAGTCCAAGGGATTTGAGGTTGAAAACAACCCCAATGCAAAGATCACTATGGATCAATACCAGCTTCTTCAAAAAGAATTCGCCGATTCGAAGGCGGAAAAAGAGGAAGCGTCCGAACTCACCATAGGTACAAAGTTCAAAGAGGAGATCCATGCCGATGATCTGAAGGGTAAGGCGAGAAGGGAGCCCGAGCAGGAGGAAAAAATCCTGATCAAGAATGTCGGGATCGGAGCTGAGGCAGAGGAGAAAGAAGTGATCAAGCCTGAGGTTAAGCTTCGCGGAACCAAGGTTCTTGGTAAAATAGACCTGGAAAAGGTTGATAAGAAGAAAGCCAAGGAAGAAGTTGAAGAGAAGGAAGAACCCAAAGTTGAAGAGGCCAAGGTCGAAGAGGTTAAGGAAGAGAAAGTAGAAGAAGAGGTCAAGGAAGAGAAAGTTCAGGAAGAGACGAAAAAAGAGGATGTTGTTGAGGCTGAAGCGGTCAAGGAGGAAGTAAAGGAAGAAAAGCCGGCACCCGAAGAAGAGGCTAAACCGAAATCCGCTACCATTCAGGCTAAGGCGGATAAGCTCAAAGGCCTTAAGGTTTTGGGAAAAATTGAACTCCCCAAAAAGAAAGTAAAGGAAGACAAGAAGATCGAGCAGGTCGCTTCATCTGATGCCAACCTTTCCGAAGCCAATAAGAAAAGAAAAAGAAAAAGGATCCGTAAGGATGATGATCGTAAGCCCGGAGGTAAAAGGGGCGGAAAAGATCCAAAAGAGGAAGAGGTAAGCGATAAGGAGATCCAGGAAAAGATCAAGGCCACCATGGCCAAGCTTTCCGGCGGTCGTGGAAGCGCAAAAAGAGCAAAATACAGAAGAGAGAAGAGATCTGCCGTAGCTGAATCTGCTGCCAGAGAGCAGGAGCAGGCGGAACAGGAATCTAAGAAGATCAAGGTGACGGAATTCGTTTCCGCCAATGACCTTGCCGCAATGATGAATGTTTCCGTCAATGATGTCATCTCCACTTGTCTGGAGCTCGGCCTCTTTGTTTCTATCAACCAGAGACTTGATGCGGAGACCATCACCATCATCTCTGATGAATTTGGATTTGACGTAGACTTTGTTTCGACGGAAGAGGAAGAGACCGACAACTTCATCGAAGAGGAAAACGACGAGAACAAAAAGGAAAGAGCTCCTATCGTGACCATTATGGGTCATGTTGACCACGGAAAAACCTCTTTGCTGGATTATATCCGTGACTCCAAAGTAACCGAACAGGAAGCGGGTGGGATCACCCAGCATATCGGTGCTTATGATGTGGAAACCAAGAGTGGTAAGCGCGTTGTATTCCTTGATACTCCGGGACACGAAGCTTTCACCGCCATGCGAGCAAGGGGTGCAAGGGTTACCGATATTGCCATCATTGTTGTCGCGGCTGATGATTCTGTGATGCCCCAAACCAAGGAGGCGATCAATCACGCGGCGGTAGCCGGTGTGCCAATCGTTTTTGCCTTGAACAAGGTGGATAAGCCAGGGTCAAACCCCGATAAGATCAAGGAGGAACTCGCCAATCTGAATTATCTGGTAGAGGATTGGGGTGGTAAATACCAGTCGGAAATGGTTTCGGCCAAAACAGGACAGGGAATCGATGAGCTTTTGGAGAAGGTTCTTCTCGAAGCAGAGCTTCTGGAGCTACAGGCCGATGATGAGAAGAGGGGACATGGAACAGTGATCGAAGCTTCACTTGACAAGGGTAGAGGCTATGTCGCTACCCTGCTGAACGAAAGTGGTATCCTCAAAGTAGGAGATCCGATAGTGGCCGGAGCACATTATGGAAAGGTCAAGGCCATGTTCGATCATCGTGGTAAGAAATTGAAAGAGATAGGGCCCTCTACACCGGCCCAGATCCTGGGCCTTGATGGTGCACCGCAGGCGGGTGAGCGTTTTTCCGTGATCTCCTCGGAAAGGGAAGCAAGGGAGATCGCAAACAAAAAATCCCAGATCCTGAGAGAGCAGAATATCAGGACCAAGAAACATATTACCCTTGATGAAGTGGGCAGAAGGCTGGCAATTGGAAACTTCAAGGAGCTGAATATCATTGTGAAAGGTGATGTGGATGGATCTATTGAAGCACTTTCCGATTCCTTGTTGAAACTGTCAACCGATGAGATCAAGGTGAACATCATTCACAAGGGAGTGGGTCAGATCTCCGAATCCGATGTGCTTTTAGCTTCCGCATCTGATGCCATCATTATCGGATTCCAGGTAAGGCCTTCGGCTTCGGCAAGGAAACTCGCTGAGAACGAAGAGATCGATATCAGGCTATACTCTGTGATCTAC
>JANQHS010000177.1 GCA_028282565.1 Cytophagales bacterium
TACTGAACACCATCAAGCTCAATTTCTCCCTCAAAATTTCCTAAAACAGTTTTTTCATTGGCAACCTTCATCGCCCAGTCATGATGCGAGTTCTGCCAATCGTTAAATTGATCCTGGTGACAGGATCTGCATTCCAGAGAGCCTACATAGGAGTTTGATGTAACTTGGCTTCTTTTTACCTCTTTCTCCTCAGTACATGAATATGCGACCAGAAGCGAAATCCAGGAAATCAGAAGGAGAACCGTCCATGCCGATTTTTTCACGGGGGCAAATTAATAAACAGCTTCAAAGGTGACTTTTATGCGGCAATTATTTTTTTTGCGGGAAAGACAATAAGTAAAATTACATAGGTCCAAATACCAGGCAGTAAACCCGCTCAATGAAAAAGACCATTACCATATTGATGTCCTTGGTTTTAGCCCATTCCAATCTTCTGGGAAAAAAGGTGGACTTTGACATCATCACCTATACACCGGCCGAGATCGGGTTTGTCGGAAACACATACTCCGGAACCGCCCATCCCAATGGTATGGTCTATTTTGCAAACGGCGATGGACTTCTGGAGTTTGACGGAAGCTATTGGAGGAATATCGCACCTCCTGAGTACCCTAAGGTCTTATCGGTGATCACAGCCTCAGACGGGCTGCTCTACCTTGGGGGAAAGAACGAGTTCGGATATATGAAGGTCAACCCGGACTTTACCTATGAATACTATTCCCTGAGAAGCCAATTGGATACAAGTATTAGATTAGCAGAATGCTGGCAAATCATTGAATTTAAAGGAAATATATACTTCCAAGGATATGAACAAATTTTGCGATGGGATGGAAAGGAAATTCATGTTGTGCCGGTTTATGACTCTTACATTTTCAAGGCCGGTGACCGGCTTTTCGCCTCGGATTTTCAGGGAAATTTTGGTGAGATAATTGGAGATGAATTCCTGAAGGCAAGAGATCGCTTGAATATCGATGATGACGCGGTCTACTCTTTGAATGCCATAGGAAACGATGAGTTCTTATTGTTGACTGCGGGATCGGGTATATATAAGTACAATGCCGTATCCAGGAAGATCAGGTATTGGAAGACACCAACGGGAAGGTTTTTGGAAAGCCCGGGTTTGTACCATTCCATCAAACTCAAAGACGGGATCTTTCTGGCTACTACTTTTGAGCATGGAGTGGTTTTCTTTGATTCCACCGGAGAAATCCTGGAGCATTTTGAATTGGAGCTCGGACTTGAAAAGGGGGGGCTTCGGGAAATATTCTTTGATCAGTACGGCGATATTTGGCTTTGCTCGGATTTTGGGATAGTGAAATTGAAATATCGCGAAAGATCGATCTTTCCGGCGCCGCAGATCTCGATCAGGAAACTTTTGGCAGATGGAAATTCCATATTTCCCGCTCGTCTGAGCAAAGTGGAATTTGAACGCAGGCCCGGAAATATTTCCGTTCAATACTCATGCCCCGGCATGTCCAAGGATGATCTTGAGTTTTCCTATTTTCTGGATGGACAAATGGATGAGTGGTCAGATTGGTCTTCGGTCCCAATGGCGACCTTCTCCGGATTGGGTGGTGGTGCTTACACACTTTACATTAAGGCCAGGTCAAAAGGTGATCAATTCTTTCAGGTCAAACAGCTGACTCTGGAAATGCCCTTGATCTGGTATATGAATCCCTTCTTCTATCTACTAACCACCCTGGTGCTGGCAATCCTGGTCTTCTCCATTTTTAGGGTCCGATCCTTTAGAATGCGAAAACAGAATATTGAATTGGAAAAACAGATCAGGCAGAGAACCAACGAGATCGAAAGGCAGAAGAAGAAGCTTGAAAAGATCAACAAAGAACTTAAGGAAACCAATCTGGAGCTTGACAATTTCGTATATCGCTCTTCTCATGACCTGACTGCTCCTTTGAAATCGATCCGAGGTCTTATTGAGCTTTCTCGCATAGAAAAGGATCATCGCAAGTATCTGGATCTTATGGAAACCAGCCTGCTCAGACTCGAAAACTTCATTCAGAGCGTTACAGCCTATTCGAGCAATTCCAAACAGGAATTGGAAATTGAGGATGTTGACTTTAAGGAAGTTCTGGATTGGGTTCTTAGCGATCTAAACTTCATCAAAGGTTTCAAAGAGATC
>JANQHS010000205.1 GCA_028282565.1 Cytophagales bacterium
CGAGCCGATATAATTGCTCGTACCGCTTAAATGAACATGGATGATATTGGCATTAGGAGCTGCGCCGTTATTGCCGGATCGACCGTTGCCGACGGCACAACCGGCAACATGGGTTCCATGGGAGGATCGAAGGCTGCTTGTACTTGGATAGCCATGACGTATTGTTTGATAGGCAGCCTGGGGCGTCGGTGCCGTGGGCGGAGCATAGCTATTCAACTCGGCGTTGATATTGGCCTGACTGTATTCAACACCATACGATGAACCTCCGCTGAAATTAAAACCCGGAAGAGCAGGTGCAACCGGAGGCCCGGATTCTGTTCCCTGTGGTGTTAACTGCTGATGCCAAAGAAACAAGATCCGTGTACTTCCCAGCCCATCGCCTCCTGCTCCATCATTGTTTCTGAAATCTACATGATAAACATCCATGTGAGTATCTACTATGCCCACGATCACACCATTGCCCGTGATGGCAGGAGTTGCATTATGCAGTGTGTCCAGTTGAGCATAAGGAATACCTTGACCCAGATCCGGAAAATTGGGACGGCCCAGTTCGATGTACTCGATCATTGGCATCTTCACCAATCTCTTCAAGGATTTATAGGGCACGTTGGCAGTAAAGATGTCGCCTGCCTGATTTCTCACTTCTATTCCTACTTTTTTCAGGTCTCTGATATTGGCCTGGCTCTTTATAAGACAAGAAATAAAGGGCTCTCTTAATTTGGTGAAGTGCGATACCTCTTTCCTCGAATGCTTCGGAAAGTATAGGCCGAAAGTAAAGGGCACGGTAAACTGAGCCGCAAGTTCATCATATTTCAATTGCAGCTTTTCCTTTTTCTCCTTGGGTTTGGTATTTATGATCTGCAGGTGCAATTTTTCCGCCCTTTCCATTTGTGATACAAACTGCTTATGCTCCCTGCGCTTTAAGCTCTCCAGTTGCTTTGATGGATAATGAGTCATCGCATATAGTCTCGGATCAAGCTTATGCGTGTACATTTTTCTGAATTCAGTTCTGTTCTCTTTCATTTTGGCTAGGTTTAAATGCTAATGAGCGCTCAGCTTTTTTGGGTCAGATACAAGGTTGGGTCCATGTTAGCGACTCCATTCTCACCTTGCAATAAGAGGCTTGAAAAAAGCATTCTTGAGCTTTTTGACTTCATAGCGGCTGTTGAAATGGTAAACTTTTCAAATTGAATTTACCCAATTTTAAAGTCGAATAATACAAAATCGAATATGGATTTGAATCCGGTAGGAATCCATTTGAAAACGGAGGAAGCCAAGAAGAATTCGGTGTGCAATGAAGACCGGAGAATGCCGAACAATAGGCCATGGCAACTGTTGATCATGTTCTATGGCCGTTGTCTGATAGCCGGTTTCCAGCGAATAAGGTATGGCGGTAGTGGAATAAAAAACGAGGCGGGAATTCCGCCTCGTGGATCTGAAGGGTCTTTACTTGATCAGGATCGCGGTGCCTTTAATTCTTGACAAGTTTGATCAGCTCGCCCGAATCGGTCTGTAGAAAGTATAGGCCTTGCGCATATTCACTCAGATCAACAACAGGCGATGAACTCCAATCTATAACCACAACTCCGGTTAAATTGACGATACGGTAGGAATGCTGGCCTGAGATCCGAAAAACGCCTTGGGAAGGGTTGGGATAGGCCTGCAGGCTGGAATTCTGTTTTGGATCAATACCGCTGACTCCATCATTGTTGATCCGCGCAATATGATCCCTTTGGGTTCCGTCGTACATGGTGAAATTCCCTCCGATCAAAACCTTGCCATCGCTTTGAATGGCCAAGGCTTCCCCTGTGTTGTTGCAGCCAAACCCCGGATCAAAATCGCTATCCAGAGAACCATCGGCATTAATGCGCGCAATAGAGTTTCGGGATGACCCATCGTAATTATAGAAGCTACCCACCAGGATAATGTCATTGTTCGGTAGGATCTCGATCTTGTGAATGGAGTTGAGGTCCGCTCCGCTACCGGGATCAAAAGAATTATCAAGGCTGCCATCCGCGTTTAGCCTGGCGATCTTTCCCCTGGTCGTTCCGTCAAATGAATCGAAATATCCCGAGGCGATGACCTTTCCGTCATTTTCCACCCTGACTGATCTTACTGAGGGAAAGACTCCGCCGCTGCCGGTTCCGGGATCGAAGCTGTTGTCGAGGGAGCCATCAGCATTCAACCTGGCGACCCCGTTTCGATCATTGCCGTCATAGCTGGTGAAGTCCCCGCCGATCAGGATCTTGCCATCTGCCTGAACGAATAGCGAATTGATGGCCGAATTGGCACCTGTACCCGGGGTGAAGGCATTATCCTTGGTGCCATCAGGATTGACCCTGGCGATATAGGGTGAATTAGAGGTATTGTAATAACGGGTGAAGCTTCCTCCGATCAGAATGTCCCCATCTGGCAGTATGGCAATGGTCCGGACCTCACTATCCGCCCCGTCGTTAGGGTCGAAGGAAGTATCGATACTGCCATCGCTGTTCAAACGCACGATGCGATCCCTGGGTGTATTGTCATAGTTATGAAAGGCACCGACCAGAATGATCTTTCCGTCGCTTTGAACCGCTATATCATAGACATGGTATTGCTGCCCGGTCACAAATCCCATGACGCCATCCCCGGGATCAAACGAAGTATCGATGCTGCCGTCGGTATTCAGACGAGCGATCCCGTTGATCGAGGTGCCATCGTATGAGTTAAAAGGACCGCCGATGAGTATCTTACCATCGGCTTGAATTGCAATGGATTCTACCAGGGTATTG
>JANQHS010000213.1 GCA_028282565.1 Cytophagales bacterium
GGATATTCTTATCGAAGCTGGGCGGGCCGGGTATTTCATGGATACCGATGAACGCCTGGATTTTTTGGGACAGGAATGGTACAAGGGAAAATTTGAAAATCCGAAGGATGATGAAGCCCCGGAACTTGCCTTCGCCTTTCGGGATATCACAGGCATATCCGGAGGAAAACTTGACCCCCAACAAACCCTCAGCCCTGGATTTTTTAATGTTACTGAAATTGATACCGCCAGGTCATATTCTGTTCAGTTTTACCTGGATGCCTGGACATCAGAAGGGGAAATAGAGGATGTGGCCTGGTCCTTCGGTGATGGAACAGTGTCACAAGAGTTTGATCCCATTCATTTTTATCCCTTTACAGACAGGGATTACGACGTATGCGTTGACATAGCCTATTCTAATGGATGCGAAAGGCAACAATGCTATACAATAAATCCGAGCCTGGAAGGAAAACTGGATATTGAGCTGGGACTTACTCCCGAAGGTTACCAATCCGTTACGGCAATGACAGATGGCATCGAAGCGGTAAGCTATGATTGGGGCTTTGAAAGCGGATTAACATCTACGGACCCTACTGTAGCTTTCATTCCTGATGACCGATTCTCGGTAGAACAGATCTGTCTTGAAGTCCTGGATGATCAGGGAAAGAATTACTTGATCTGTCATGATTTTATTTGGGATCCGAACAAGGGCTGTGCGGCAAACTTTGATTTTGGGGTCAATGAAGAACTTGCTGTTTCTCATGGTCCACAAGGTGAGAAAGTGGTATCTCTTGAATTAAATTACCTTGGAAAAGTCTGGACTTCAGCTGTAGGGTCGGATGTGATTGAAATTCTTCGATCCGAAGAATACGAAAGAAACGAAGATGGCAAGAAGACCATGAAATTGGATCTTAGCGGAGACATCGATTTTTCTGATGGTGAGGGGAATATCATAAATCTCATCATCGATCAGGCCGTAATCGCCGTAGGCATAAAATAAAACCCCGAAAGTCTTTCTTTCAGGGTTTCAACTACTTGACACTCTTTGTGCTTGCCTATTCGTTGATCCGGATCTTCTCAATTTTATCACCCTGACGAATTTCGTCGATCACTTCGACACCTTCGGTTACTTTTCCAAAACAGGTATGGTTTCGGTCAAGGTGGGAAGTATTGTCCCGACTATGGCAAATGAAGAACTGGCTGCCACCGGTATTTCTTCCGGCATGGGCCATTGAGAGGACTCCCCTATCATGGTATTGATTGTCACCATCAAGCTCGCAGTCAATGGCATATCCCGGTCCGCCTGCACCCGTTCCGTCCGGGCATCCTCCCTGAACTACAAAGTTTGGAATTACCCTGTGGAAGGTAAGACCATCATAAAACCCCTCTTTCGAAAGTTTCACAAAGTTGGCAACGGTATTTGGAGCATCATTCTCGTAAAACTCCACATGCATGGTGCCCTTTTCGGTTACAATATCTGCTGTCATAAGATTGAATAAGATTTGAGTTGTTCCCGCGAAGTTAGGAATTGAGAAGCTAGAATCAGAACCCCCTCAAGACTCAATCAAATAATATAATTTCAACATAAATTTGATTTTTTAGAAGATTTCGTTAAATAGAACATAGTTTGCATTCCTTACCCTGTCCATACTGTGGAAGTGCACCGTTTGTAACCATGAATTCCATTACCCTTTTCCTCCCTTGATGACCTCAAGCGCATGAAAAAGCTATCTGCCTCAGGACCAAGTGTTAGCCTGTTCACGATCATGATCCTACTGCTGATAGGGCTTGGATTCCTGCTTTATTTCTACTGGTACATTCCAAAAAACGAAGCCGTTCTGGACCAAAAGGCGTTCCGCGTGATCAACTCTTTCAAAGACCGGTTTTCCAAGACCATTATGGAAGAATCACGCCGAATAGACATCAGGATAGAAAGCAGGATAAGATCAGGAAGGACCAGAATTCAAGGACTGATCAAGGCGGACGCATCAATACTCTCAGGCGAGAAAGTCAAACTGATGGATAAGGTGTATCTACAAGCGGCGAGCAATCTGAAGAGCAGAAGCAATATCATTTTCGAAAGCGGAAAGTTCAGGAAATATCGATCCCGGGAAGAAATCTCTTATATCTATTACCAGAGTCTTGAAAAGTATATCCGGTCTATTATCGTCGGAAAATACTTCAGCTCTATCCTGATCTTCGATGAAAACAGGATCATCTATAATTCCGACAGTTCCCTTCCCGTCAATTCCATCCCGGACAGCATAATCTCCTCAAAAAATGACGAACCCTCAGGGGCTTTCAAGGCGGAACTGCTTAGCATGAACACGAGATTCTACATCTATGTCGTGCCCATGCAGATCTCAAATGGGCAGAAACTCTACGTTGCGGGCATATACCCAAGGGGAGAGTTTGCCAGTGCGGCAAGAAAGGTAAACCACTTTTTCATCCTGGGACTCGGCCTTCTGATCCTCCTGGCCGTGGTTTTCATGCCATTGATCAAACTCAAGATCATGTCCCAATTTGAGAAAATGGACAACATCGATATTTATGCTGCCGCCTTTTCGCTATTCGTCGGTGTCAGCCTGGTGATGTTGCTAATCCTTAGCTTTTTCAATTACGAGACCAAGAAAAAGAGTCACGCAAAAAATCTAATCCAATTCAATGAGGAGATCATTGACAATTTTCGATTTGAACTGGATGAGGCCCTAAGCTTTTTGGATAAGGCCGAACAATTTCTCTTAGCGTTTCAGAAAAGCGAGCTCGGCTCTGATACCATCATCGGGAATCTAAACTACAAGCAGATCATTCTCTTAAATGATTTTGGAAAAGGTCATGTGATCAACAGCGAAATTCCGGGAGGAATAAAAAAGCTTGGAAACCACATATATGGTAGAAAGTTTGCCATTGACCGGAAGGTCTTCACCGACTCCTTCACCTATAATTTAAGCGAGAGAAGGTATTTCACCGATCTCAGGGATCAGAAAAGCTGGCAGTTCCGTGTTCATAATAACGGAAGCAATGAGGCCGGGAATCTTGTCAAACATGATTATGTGTTTCAGACTCTTTCCTCCTACAAGGACAACTCCAAGGAAGTGGTCGTCACCAAGAAGACCACAAGGGCCTGGGATCAAACATGGGGATTGCAGACTCCCACGGCCTTTGGTTTGTCTCTTGATTTTGTTTCCCTGAAAAAACCAATTCTACCTCCGGGGTACTCCTATTGCATCGTAGATCACAATGGTGAAGTCCACTTTCACTCCGACGAGCACAAGATCCTGTACGAGAATTTCATCAGGGAAAACAGCAAGACATCCTTTATTGAAGAAGTATTGGGTTCCAGGGCCTGTATTGAACTTGAATCGGAGTATGAACTGAGAGATTACCAGATGTACTTCTGCCCCATCCCCAACACACCGTTTACCACCGTAACCATGTTCGAAAAGGAGGTCCAGGGAATTGCCAATTACAACGCCGCCTATTTTACCTTTTTGGTAATTTCGATCATCATCCTATTTCTCTTTGCGATCTCTGTACTGGTCAAATTCATTGCATACCGCAATGGACTGTTGGAAAAAACCGTATTCAGCTATAAGTGGCTCGCCTTTCGGCCGAAAATGTTCCTGGGGTATTTCAAACTTCTTCTAGTCGCCATACTCCTTGTCACCTACCTGATTGCCGGATTACTACTGGAACCAAACATGGAGTTCAAATACCTGCTCAGGCTGTTAAATGTGATCGCTGCTTTGAGCTTTTCCAACTCCCTATTGTTGAATTACCAGGCGTTAAAAGATGATAAGAAGCTGACCTTCTTCATCATCATACATGGAGCGATTCAGAGCGGTCTGCTTTTTGTTCAATTATGGCTCTATCCGGGCTTTAACTTCGGGTTCCTCGGTATCTTGTCTATAGTCTGCCTGATCTTGTTTTTCCCGCACGAGATCTTGTATCGAAATATCCAGCTATTCTCAAAGCATAGAAAGAACAGGGAGCAGAACTTACAATTGTATTATTCATTCCTTTTTCTCAACCTGATCGCCATCACCATTTTACCGACCTACCTCGCATTTCAAAGCGCTGAGAACATTGAGCAAATTACCTATGACAAAAACATGCAATTCCAACAGGTCGAAAGGATAAAGGAAAGAGTCAGGATTGACAAAACATCAGGCATCAGACGAGATTTGGATGCATACCTGTCTACCAGGGCAGGAAATTACTTGATGCAAACCACAGGCACATCTCAAAAGCAGATCTCAAGGGAAAAACTCCATGAGCACATAGACCACCATCAATCAAATAGGGATGGACAAACCGAAAGCAGCAGGTTTCTACTTGAGGCATATACCTTTTTGAAGCCTCAGTTCGATTATGGAAAACCGCGATTTCAAAGCGGACTGGTCCTTTCCGAGAGCATCGATGATCTGCACTGGTGGTCACTGACGGAAGATACATTAAGCCTTTGGTCTGAAATTGCCGATCCGACTTCAGGTGGTCAGGATCAAAGCTTCTTTCTGCGTACTACCTCCTCCTTAAGCGGGCAGATCAAGGAGAACACCATCTTGCGATTATTGATCCTGGCTGCCCTGGCCTTGACCCTCTACTATCTCCTTCAATCCTTGTTGGGATATCTCTTGAAAAAGGCCTTCCACATCAACCTGTTGTTTAAGATAAAGCAGCATTTCCCTTACCAGAGGACGAACACCGATACCAATCTCTTTTTGATAGGATATGAACAATTCGCCATGGTTGAGTTCGCACGGGAATCCTTTTTCTCGGGTGAACTAGAAAATGCAAAAGAAGAAGAGAAAAAAATGAAGATGGATGCCATGACCCAGAATATTGATTGCATTCATTATAATTTCTCAGACTTCAGCTATGATAAAAACAAGGAGCTCTTTATTCTAAGCCATTTTGAGCACAGGCTTTTTGATCTTAAAACCTTGCATGAAGTATTGGATGCCATCGACGAATTGCTAAGCCTGAGAAAGCACATTGTGATCTGTTCAGGGGCAAGTTTTGAGTTCGTTTTCGATCAATTTGACAAGAATTCCATTTTGGGTCAAACCTTTCTAGACAAGCAGGAGCAGGTGTTATTGGGGAACAGATGGAAATCAACCTTCAGAAAATTCAACAGGATCATTCTTCCTCTTTCGGCATCGGACCTAGACCATGTCGAAGATCAGGTCAGGATCGAAACCGAGCACGGATCCTATCTCCGAAAACTCGCCGATAAAATAGACCTGAAATGCTTTGGTCAATCTCCTACAGAGCGGGTAAATATGATACTCGGCATACAGGATACTGCAGAATCCTATTATTACTATCTCTGGATGTGTTGCACGAGTTTGGAAAAATTATTGCTTTTCGATCTGGCACAGGATGGGATCATCAATACGAAAAACACATCAGTAGTTCGGCAATTAGCCCAAAAAGGATTGATCCGTCTGGAAAACGGTGTTGAGCTGATCAACGAATCGTTCAGGAATTTCATTCTGAGTTCTTATGCCGAAGAGGAGGTTTCCACCATATCTCCCTTGATCAATAAAAGGGGTTCCTGGTCGAGATACAGGGGGATTATACTTTTGGTGCTCATTTCCGGATTCATATTCATCATGCTCTCTGGAGAGTTCTTCAACAAGATGCTGACCTTCCTGACAGCAGGTGCTGCCCTGGTGCCCTTGCTGGTTCGAATTGGTCAGGGACTCATGCTTACCGGGATCGGCAAGGAGAAATCGAAGTAAGGTTCCGGACTTTCCAAAACCAGTAGAAATAATAACCCAGATGAATTCAAGAATATCTAAGAGAAGGGGTATTCATTTCAACAATTTCTAAAACGCAAAATCAAAATAGAAGTAGACGCCATAGGATCTTCCCGGTGAGCTATAGCCACAACCACTCCGGGATCAAGAACTGATGATAAGGAAGATCACTTCTATATTATAAAACACCCAAATGGAGATTATTATAAGATCCTATTTACTGAAATGCTAAGCCAATCGGGTGAAAGGGGATTTCCACAAATCAAATTTGACTTAATCGAATAATCTTAGTCCTGTTAGCCTCATCCGATAGGCTCACAAGGAGTAATATACTTTCGCCAATCGTAGTCCGGCCAGAGAATCTATGTTTTATTGTCTCTTTGACCTTGCACCCCCTCTAATTGACGATAAAGGAATTTAGCCAACCCATTAAAGGCGAATCCAGTTGAGGATTCTGCCCTAAATAAGAAAGACCAAATCCGGATTAAACAAGAATTATAGTTTATTATACCACAGAACAAAGACCATCGGCATATCAAAAAGTGTAGACCCGGTAATTGGATTCGGAACCTGACACTTAAACCTATTTGGTAGTACCAAAAACTGTCCTTCGTATTTTGACAAACCCGATTGCAATTCTGCCGGCAGATCAATCGGCTTGAAGTTGGTTATATCGTTACCTAATTGAATTTCTGAGTAAATCACAAACCCACATCCTCCCGCGGCAGGATCATAATTGTCCACCACGAAAAAGTGCTCAACCGAAATGGTATAGGGTTTTGGTTCTTCTATGGGATCCATATCTTCTTCTTGGCAACCGGATAATTGCAAAAGCAAAAACAAAGAACTAAAAGCTATTATCTTATTACAAAGCATTTTGCCAAGCCACTAGGTATCTATCTTGCCGATACCTTCACCATTTTGCTGAAATTTTTGTTTTGAAAGTAACATTTTATCCTTTCCTCTTATGGATATTCATGGCCAGACCAAAGGCCAATTATCAATATATTGTAGCTAATAAAAAGAATTCATGGTCTAATTTTTGACCTATTCAATTGAGATTTATTTGAATTCTCCAGCGCACAGAAATCATTCGTACATAAAAACGATTCTATGATCCGTGCTCTTATTCTCTATTTCAATAGGATACCCCACCGAATCCACAGTGATATCATACTTAATAAAAGCGTCTAAATTCATCGTTTCAAACCACAGGCCAGTTCGCAGATTTGGCCCGTTCAATACTATCCAATGAGAATTTCGGATACTAAAAAATGGATTTGGATAGTCTTCGCTAATCTCGTAATTCGTAATTATAGATTCAGGGCAACCGGTATATAATTGATTTTTCACGTTCCCTCTTAAGTCATAACTATAGGTGACCGTAACTTTTCCATCTTCAGAAACCGGA
>JANQHS010000233.1 GCA_028282565.1 Cytophagales bacterium
GCTGCCTCGGTCCAGAAAACCATCATAGAGACCCTTTTGAGAAAACTAAAGCAAGCAGCTATGGATCTAAAAGTTGAGGAGATTGGAATTGCGGGTGGAGTTGCTGCAAATAGCGGCCTTAAGGATGGTCTCAAAAAGCTGGCTCAAGAGCATGGATGGAAAGCGCATATATTAAGAAATGAGTTTTGTACCGACAATGCCGCGATGATCGCCAAGGTGGGGGAGGTCAAATACAAATCGGGCCAGATCGGAGAACTTTCGGTCGTCCCATCGGCCCGATTGAAATTTTGATTTCAGGAGGTTATATATCCTCGTAGGGAACCTCGTCCAGGAATTTGGTCGTGTACTTACCGGATCTGAACCTATCGTTTGACATCATTTTGATGTGAAACGGAATTGTGGTTTCAATACCTTCAATCACAAATTCTTCCAAGGCTCTTTTCATCCGTGTGATGGCCTCATCACGTGTTTGATCGCTCACGATCAGTTTGGCGATCATGGAATCATAGAAGGGAGGAATGGTATAGCCAGCATAAATATGTGAATCCACACGCACCTTATGTCCTCCCGGCAGATGAAGATTCGTGATCTTCCCGGGGCTGGGGATAAATCCCTTGGCTGGATTTTCAGCATTGATCCTGCACTCGATCGCATGAAGTTTTGGGAAATAATTATTTCCGGTGATCGGTACACCTGCGGCGATCTTGATCTGCTCCTTGATGAGATCGTAATCGATCACCTCCTCAGTAACCGGGTGCTCAACCTGGATTCTGGTGTTCATTTCCATGAAGTAAAACTCTCCATGCTTATCGACCAGAAATTCTACCGTGCCTGCCCCTTCATACTTGATCGCTTCACCGCCCTTGATGGCCGCCTCGCCCATTTTATCTCTTAAATCCTTCGTAAGTATGGGAGAGGGGGTTTCTTCGATCAATTTTTGATGACGCCTTTGAATCGAGCAATCTCTTTCAGAAAGGTGGGCTACTTTTCCAAACTTATCACCAACTACCTGGATCTCAACATGACGTGGTTCTTCAACAAATTTTTCCAGGTAGAGCCCGGCATTCCCAAAGGAGGCAGCGGCTTCCTGTTGAGCGCTATCCCAAGCGCCATCAAATTCTTTCTCTTCATTCACGATCCTCATTCCCTTTCCACCACCTCCGGCGGTAGCCTTTAGAATGACAGGATATCCAATCCCTTTCGCAAGTTTTTTGCCCTCCGTTTTATTTTTCAGAAGTCCGTCGGATCCGGGAACCGTCGGCACGCCGGCCTTTTTCATCGTTGCCTTCGCTGTGGCCTTGTCACCCATCTTCTGGATCATTTTTGGATCCGGGCCAATGAATTTGATATTGTACTCAGAGCAGATCGCGGAGAAGTCGGCATTCTCGGAAAGAAATCCGTAACCGGGGTGGATGGCATCTGCATTGGTGATCTCGGCAGCTGCCAGGATATTTGGAATTTTAAGGTAGGAGTCCATACTGGCCGGAGGGCCTATGCAAACCGCTTCATCGGCAAATCGGACATGAAGGCTATCCCTATCCGCCTCGGAATAGACGGCAACGGTTTTGATCCCCATTTCCTTGCAGGTACGGATGATCCTTAGGGCTATTTCTCCCCGGTTGGCGATTAATATCTTTTTAAACATTTCTAGACCTTAGCTTGGATCAACAAGAAACAATGTCTGTCCGAACTCAACTGGAGTGGCATCATCTGCAACAACTTTGACGATAGTGCCTGAAACCTCCGATTCTATTTCATTGAACAGTTTCATTGCCTCAATGATGCAGACAGTGTTTCCTTTGTCAATCTTATCGCCGACATTGACAAAAGGATCGGATTCAGGATTGGCAGAACGGTAAAAGGTACCGATCATCGGAGCCTTGACCGCAACATATTTTGATTCATCTCCTGACCCGGATGCGCTTCCCTCATCGGAAGCCGGCGCAGCTGGGGGAGTAGCAGGTTGAGCAGCGGCGATAGGTGCTGGTGCCGGTGCTGCCACCGGTGCTGGGGCGGCTATGACCGGAGCGACCTGTTGAACTTCTGAATTCTTCTTAACTGAAAGTTTGAATTGATCGGTCTCAATATTGACCTCATCCATCCCGGATTCTTTAATGAAATTAATGAGATCCTGAATTTCTTTAGCTTTCATAGTCTTTTTATTTAACTCTTTCGACATAGGATCTATCCCTCGTGTCTACTTTAATTTTTTCGTCGTTGTTGATGAACAAAGGTACCTTTATTTCCGCACCGGTCTCTAGGGTAGCGGGTTTGGAAGCATTGGTAGCCGTATCTCCCTTCAGGCCCGGCTCGGTATAGGTTATCGCCAGTTCCACAAAAGGAGGAAGATCACAGGAAAGAGGTAGTTCGTTTTCCGCATGAAACAGTATTTCGACTTCTTGCCCTTCTTTCAGAAGGTCCCAGCCATCGATTTGATCTTTGGGAATGGCCACCTGTTCATATGTATTGGTGTCCATGAAATGAAAGCCGGTGTCATCACTATATAGAAATTGATGCGACCTTCTTTCAATTCTGGCTGTCTCAACTTTGACACCCGCATTGAATGTGTGGTCAATGACCTTGCCGCTTTCTATGCCCTTCAATTTTGTTCTCACAAAGGCTCCGCCTTTGCCGGGTTTTACATGCTGGAATTCCACAATGGTGAAAAGCTGGCCATTGTGAACAATGCATAATCCGTTTTTAAAATCTGCAGTAGTCGCCATAGAAAAATCGAAAATTAAGGATTATAAGCCCATTTTACATAAACAGCGCCCCAGGTAAATCCACCGCCAAAAGCTGAGAGAATAATGTTGTCACCTTTTTTCAATTTGTCCTCGTAATCCCTGAGACAGAGAGGAATTGTTGCAGAGGTTGTATTTCCGTAATTCTGAATCGTGATCATCACCTTGTCCAAAGGCAGACCCATACGGTTGGCAGTAGCATCGATGATCCTTTTGTTCGCCTGGTGGGGGACGAGATAGGCCACATCATCGGGCTGGAGGTTGTTTCTTTCCATGATATCGTAAGAGATGTCCGCCATATTCTTCACGGCAAACTTGAAAACATCTCTTCCTTCCTGATATACATAATGGAGCCTCTGGTCAACTGTTTCATGAGTCGGCGGTTTCCTGGAGCCACCGGCTTTTTGATGGAGATGTACCCAACCGGAACCATCTGAAAAATGCTTGTCATCCAAAACCCCGTAGCCTTCGGTATTCGGCTCCAGCATGACCGCCCCGGCACCATCACCAAAAATGATGCAGGTAGTTCTGTCGGTATAGTCAACGATTGAGGACATCTTATCCGAACCCACTACGATGACCTTCTTGTATCTTCCGCTTTCAATAAACCTGGATGCGGTAGAGAGCGAATAAATAAATCCTGAGCAAGCCGCATTGACGTCATATCCAAAAGCATTCTTGGCACCGATCGCATCACCGATCAGATTGGCGGTTGCAGGGAAGGTAAAATCAGGGGTAACCGTGGCGCAAATGATCAGATCGATGTCCATGGGATCTGAATTGGTTTTCTGGAGCAACTCTTTAATGGCAGGAATGGCCATGTGAGAAGATCCCTTATCCTCTCCTTTGAGTATATGCCTTTGCTTGATCCCCGTTCTGGAAGTGATCCACTCATCGTTGGTCTCGACGATCTTCTCGAGTTCTGCATTGCTCAGAACATAATCGGGCACGTAACCCGCCACACCTGTTATAGCAGCAGTTATTTTTTCACTCATGATTTAGTCCCTAAAGAATTCCTGGATTTTCTTGGTAATTTCTGATTTGATCATCTTTTCTGCCTGAAAGATCATATGGCTGATGGCATTTCTATTCGAAACGCCATGACCAATTAAGACATTTCCATTGATTCCCAAAATAGGGCTTCCTCCGATTTGCTCATAATCAAAGCGCTCGAAGAAAGGGTCGAGTTTATCGCGGCTTTTCAGCAAATCAAAAAAGGACTCTGCCATCTTGAGAATGACATTGCCTGTGAAACCATCGCAAACGATCACATCAGCCTTGGAATTGAAAAGGTCTCTGCCTTCTATGTTGCCAATAAAGTTGATGCTTTGATCCATTTTGAGCAACTGATGAGCAGCTTGAATCGTTGGGGGGCCTTTGGATTCTTCCTCGCCCATATTCATCAGACCAACCTTGGGTTGGTGAACATCGAAAATGCCTCTTGCGAAGATCGTTCCGAGCTGGGCAAATTGTTCAAGGACATCGGCTTTTGTGTCGGCATTGGCTCCTACATCAATGATCACCCCAAAACCTCCTTCTTCTTTGGGCATCAGGCTGGCAATAGCAGGACGAATAATGCCAGGAATTGTTTTGATGGTAAACATGGAGGCCACGTGCATCGCTCCGGTGTTTCCAGCGGAGCAAAATGCATCGATCTTACCCATTTTCAAAAGCCCTATTCCAGTGGGAATGCTGGCTTCGGGTTTTTCCTTTAAGGCCTTGACTGGGTGTTCACCCATGCCGATAGCCTTTGGTGTATGAAGGATTTCGATGCGATGGCTGAGATCATCTGGCAGATACCGATGTATTTCTTCCTCATCCCCTATGAGTACAATTGAGGTTTCCGGCTCTAGAAGCCGGAGTGCTTCAATGGCACCCAGTATGGGCTCTTTGGGAGCGAAATCGCCCCCCATTGCATCGAGACCAATTCTCATTCAGCCTATGAGAGGTCTCCTTTTTCGAGAACCACCTGACCTTTGTAGTACAGTTTTCCGTCTACCCAATGAGCACGGTGGTACTGATGCGTTTCACCGGTCGTAGGGTCGATTGCAAAAGTCTTGGGCGTAGCCTTCACATGGGTCCTACGCTTATCTCTCCTTGTCTTCGAAATTTTCCTTTTGGGGTGCGCCATAATACTTTATTTCTTTATTTTCTTTAATTCCTCCCAGCGAGGATCTACTTCATTTTCTTTTTTCTCCGCGTCGGATTCGAAAACGAAATCCTTTTCACTTCCGTCTTCATTCCGAAACTTTGGATGCAACTTCCGGAAAGGGATCTCTAAACCTATATACTCATAGAAAATCTGAGCAAGATTTATCGAAGATGTATCATATGGGATCAGGGTAATCTCCTCTGAAAACTCCTCCTCATGATCTCCATACTTAAATACATGCTCCCTCTCAACAAAAATTTCCTGGTCAAATTCCTCAAGCGACCTGTCGCAAACGAGTTCTATTTTCCCATGGATTTTGATCTTGGCATCGACCAAGGTCTCTGTTTTAAACAACTCTACATCCGCGTTGAGATCTCCCTTTTTAAGCAAAGAATTCTCGAAAAGCCCAAAGAAATCCGAATCGATCTCAAAGCTTGCCGAATAATCACTTTGCCTGCTTCCGGTTATGGGAATCTCAAAATCTTTCAACGAAACCTTACCCATCCCAAAATTTAAGGGCGCAAAGGTACAAATTGAATTATTTTTTTCCCAAATCGGATTGGGAATTGATTCCTTCTTTGCGATTATGAATCAGGTCATTAGCAAGGTTGAATGCAGCCCGAAAAGAACTTGCTGAGGCCTTGTTTTTTCCGGCGAGGGAAAAGGCGGTACCATGGTCGGGCGAAGTCCGAATAAAGGATAGGCCTACGGTACAATTGACTCCGCTTTCGAAAGCCAGGGTTTTAAATGGAATCAAGGCCTGATCATGGTACATCCCCAGGATCCCATCCAGGCTTTTGAACTGACCGGAACCAAAAAGACCATCGGAAGGTATGGGGCCAAAAACGAGATTGTGGTTTTCCCTGAATTCCTCAATCAGGGGAGCCAGCCAATCCACTTCTTCCGTTCCGATCTTTCCGTTTTCACCCGCATGTGGATTGAGTCCCATGACTCCGACCTTGGGTTTTGCAATACCAAAGTCTTTTCTCAGAGACTCCAGGAGGGTTGAAAGCTTTTCGCGCACTTTATCCGGAGTGCAGACTTTTGTCACCTCTCCAATGGGAACATGGCCGGTTGTCAGCCCGATCCGCAGCTCTTCAGAAACCAGAAGCATAAGGGGTTTGCCTTCGGGATCAAGGCTCGAGAAGAATTCGGTTTGGCCTGGAAAGGCGAATCCGTTTTTGGAAAGGTTTTCCTTTGAGACTGGAGCGGTGACCACAGCCGATATTCTGCCTTTCTTCAAATCATCTCCCGATCTTTCAAGAGCGAGTTTTGCAAGACGGCCGGAATAAACACTGGGTGTTCCAGGTTCAACTTTTCCTTCTACATCCTGCAGGTTCAAGAGATTGATCTTCTTTCTTTTGATTTCCTGAAGACTATTGATGGTGTTGAACCGAAACTCCCTGGCATTCAATATTTTCATATACTGTGTAAATATTGAAGGCTGACCATAGATCAGGATCGTTTGATCCTTGATCAGACGTTTATCCATGAAGGTTTTCAGGATTACTTCAGGCCCAATGCCGTTGCAATCTCCGCATGTGACCCCTATGATGTTGACGGGATAATCCTGATTCCCTGACTCCGGTTCTATTTCCAAGGTCTGATCTCTTTACATTTATCGCTCCAATTGAAGAATAAAAACCCTATTCTCAAAAATGGTTAGGCCAAAAAAACACCTGGGGCAGCATTTCCTTAATAATGAATCCGTTGCGGAGAGGATTGCGGATGCACTCCGGGACAATGAACGAGTACTGGAGATAGGACCCGGGACGGGTATGCTAACAAATTGCATTCTAAAAAAGGCTCCTCCCGAGTTTTTAGCTGTCGAGAAGGATCCGGAATCTATTGAATATCTTCAGCAACATTTCCCTTCACTGGAAGTGATTCAAGGTGATATTCTGAATATGAATTGGGATTTCTTCAATGGAACCTCGTACTCCCTGGTTGGAAATCTCCCATATAACATTTCGAGTCCCATATTTTTTGAGATCCTACAAAACAGGGAGAGCATTGTTGAGGGGGTTTTCATGATTCAAAAGGAGGTTGGTGAGAGAATCATGTCACCACATGGCACCAAGGCCTATGGGATTCTCTCTGTCTTGATCCAGCTCTTTTATTCCACGGAAAAGATTTTACTTGTGAAGCCAGGCAATTTTTTCCCACCTCCAAAAGTCGATAGCGTTGTGATCAGGTTGGAGAGAAACCAAAGGCAGATGAATGAAAGGCTTTTTCTCGATCTTAAAAGGATAGTCAAATGCTCATTCAATCAGCGCAGGAAAAAACTGAAAAATTCACTCAACGCTCAATTCCCCGAAATTGGATTCGTGCCCGAGGAATTCCTTTCTAAAAGGGCGGAAGAATTAAGTCCGGATGATTTTATTTGCATGGCAGAAAATTTCTACAATCTCCCAGGCTGATGCCAATCGACTTAACAAATGAATTCGTTGCCGTCCTGAGGGAAGCTATTGAGGTCAAAGACCGTGATTTCGTTAGTTCCAGAATAGGAGAGTTGCATCCGGCAGATGTCGCTGAAGTTTTCTCGGAGTTGGATCCCGAAGAGGTCAGATTTGTGCTCGACAATATACCCGCTGAGTTGGGCTCCGAAGCCATTGCCGACCTTGACGATGATCACCTCAGAAAATTCCTAAAGGTCCTTCCGGTTCCTCAGGTAGCATCATTCATCAAAGAATTGGAGTCTGATGACGCGGCCGACATCTTACAGGAATTACCTATTAAGAAGCGAGAAGAGACTCTTTTTAGTCTTGATGATCGGGAGAAGGTAAACCATATTATCGATCTTCTCCATTATGAAGAGGATAGTGCCGGTGGATTGATGGCCAAAGAACTGGTATCTGCCAATGTCAACTGGACAGTGGTTCAAACCATAGAAGAGCTGAGAAAGCAAGGCGAGAAGGTCGAAAAGATCTACGCCGTTTATGTAGTTGATAACGACAACAAGCTCCTCGGGCGAGTGGGTTTGAAAAATATTCTGCTCGCTAGGGACAATACTCTTGTCCAGGATATTTATGATCCCGAGATCATTTCCGTCGAAACCTTTGCAGACGAAAAGGAAGTCGCCAACATGATGCAGAAGTATGACCTGGAAGCCTTACCTGTGGTGAACGTTCAGGGACAGTTGCTGGGCCGGGTCACCATCGACGATGTTGTCGATGTCATTAAGGAACAGGCTGAACTTGAAAGGCAGATCATGTCGGGTATTTCTTCCAATATCGAGGAAGATGATAACGTCTGGATACTATCAAAAGCTCGCTTACCATGGCTGATGATCGGAATGATCGGGGGATTGCTCGGAGCTGAGTTCATCGGGCTTTTTGAAGGAGACCTGATGTTGATCCCGGCCATGGCCTTCTTCATACCCTTGATCACTGCTACGGGAGGAAATGTTGGCATTCAATCCAGTTCGATCATCGTACAGAGTCTGGCTAATCAGAATATCTTGAACACGGGCTATTTTGCTCGCCTGGTCAAGGTGATCCTCGTGGCTTTGGTCAATGGTGTAGTGCTGTCCATATTGGTATTGGGGTTTAACCTTCTTCTTGGTCAATCTCTTGCTATCTCCTCCGTTGTGGCCATCGCACTTTTTTCAGTGATCATCCTTTCTTCCATTATGGGTACGTTCACGCCATTGATCCTTGATCGATTCGGATTTAATCCCGCTCTTGCTTCCGGCCCCTTCATCACCACAGCCAATGATCTTCTCGGGTTGGGTGTGTATTTTATTGTTGCTCATTTCCTATTGGGGCTTTGAAAGAAGAGGTCAAAGTTTGGAACATATTGGTCGCCGACCACCTTCACCCCACGCTGCTGCAACTTCAGGATTCCTTGCCTGTAGTCTTTGATGTCAAACCCGAGATTACATCAGAAGAGACCCTTCGCATCGCTGCCAAATATCAGGGCATAATTTTGAGGAGTAAGTTCAGGTTTGGAAGGGAATTATTTGAGGCGGCGGTGAATCTGAATTTCCTGGGAAGGGGAGGCGCGGGCCTTGATGGAATAGACCTTGATGTTGCCAGAGAAAAGAATATTGAGGTGATCAATGCTCCTGAGGGTAATGCAAATGCTGTAGCTGAACACACGCTTGGGATGCTTCTTTCGCTGATCCATAATCTTCATAAGGCGAGTTTAGAGGTCATGGATTTTAAGTGGTTGAGAGAAGAAAACAGGGGAGTTGAACTAAAGGACCTTGTCGTTGGAATACTGGGGTATGGAAATATGGGAAAGGCCTTTGGGGAAGTGGTCAAACTGCTTTCCAAGGAGACCATAGCCTATGATGTGGATCCTTCGGTTCGAGCAAACGGTGGTGTAAGGCTGGTGGATTTCGAGACCCTGAAGAAAAGGGTAGAGGTGCTATCCGTTCATATACCTTTGAATGAAGAGAATAGATTCCTTCTTGATTCCAGGTATTTTTCCGGATTCAAAAAACTGAAATTTTTGATCAACACGGCCAGAGGGAAAGTGCTTGATTTGGACGCGGCAGAATTGTTACTAAAAAATGAAGAATTCAGAGGATTGGGTTTGGATGTTCTCCCAATCGAAGATTTTAACCGACTGGGTTCTGATCAAAAAATCCAGTACGAAAGGTTGTTCCATCACCCAAAAGTTTTGGTAACTCCGCATATTGCTGGCTGGAGTATTCAGTCATTTGAGGGGATTAGCAGAGCCCTTTCCTTAAAGATTAAAAACTATATACTACAAAATGGGTGATTTTATTCCCATATATTTGGCTAGAGGAACCAAAAATATAGGTTCACTATTGTATAAGTAAATTACCTTTTTCATTTTTAGCCTCCAATATTACGTTTAGTCCAGTTTAACTAAAGTTGATGTTTATGTTAAGAAAACTACTACTGCTTCAGGCTGTAATCCTTTTTTCTCTTACGGGCGTACTGGCGCAGACTGGAAAGATTTCTGGTAAGATCATTGATACCGAAACCAAGGAATCTATTCCGTTTGCCAATGTGATCGTTTCGAAGGAGGGTCTCCAAAAGGGAGGGACCGTTAGTGACTTCGACGGTAACTTCACCATATCACCACTAGTACCTGGTGAATATGATGTTGAGGTTTCCTACGTCGGATACGCACCTTACAAGGTCCAAGGCGTGGTTGTCAAATTTGAGACCACCACCCGTTTGGATATCAATCTCGTCTCGGAGTCCAAAGTCCTTGAACAGGACGTCATCATATATGCCGAACCCCTTATTGACCCGGATAATACTTCCACGGGGGCCAAGCTGAACTCTAAAGAGATCGAAAAAATCCCCACTCGAAGTATTAACGCGATCGCTCAAACCCAGGCAGGGGTGACAACTGCCGATGATGGTGCTGCGGTTAACCTAAGGGGAGCTCGATCGGATGCAACTCAATATTGGATCAACGGTGTTAAACTGTTACCTGGACAAACTCCAACCGTTCCGATCGAAGCGATCTCCGAGGTTTCTATTCTGACAGGTGGTATCCCGGCACAATGGGGGGATGCGGTCGGAGGGGTCATCAGTTTGACCACCAAGGGACCTTCGAGTAGAGTCTTTGGAAGTGCAGTTGTGGAATCCTCTTATGGACTTGACGCCCAGCAGTGGTTGTTGGGATCCGTGACGCTTTCCGGTCCGATCATCAAGGCCAAGGATGAAAATGGTGCCAGAACAGGGATGACTAAACTGGGCTATTTCTTCACTGTTCAGTATAACAGCATGAGAGATAATGACATTCCAGCAATCGATGTCTACAGGTTGACCGATGATGTTCAAAATACAATTGAGCAGAATCCGATGTTTGTTGATCAGTTTGGTACTCCCACTTATGCCGCCGATACCTTGAGAACCGGGCAAACCGAGCCTTTTAACTGGAATGCCAACCAAAACCTATCTGACATCAATATCAATGCGACTATTGATTATCAGGCTACGCAAAACATTACTGTTTCTTTCGGAGGTAACTATAGATTGATCCAGAACAACGACTTCTATACAAGGGGCGCTATTGAAGCAGATCGGTTGAATCGCCTCATGAACTATGAAAACAACGGAAGAAGATCAAGGCAGAACTACAATATTTTTGGACGTTTCACACAGAGGTTTGGGAATGCGAATGAGGATGATGGGTCGACCATCAAGAACGCGTATTACCAAGTTCAGCTTGATTACTCCAGAAACACGAACAAAAGATTTAACCAAGATCTGAACGAAGACTACTTCACATATAACCATGTAGGAGTATTTAAGGAGGATCTTCTCAATGGTTTTCTGGTGACCGGCGGATCTTTGGTTGACTTGAATACCCCGGGGTTGTTTATTGATGATTTCGGTGTTGGTGTTAATCCTGACAACTCCTATCCTGTCGATGTCAACTGGATACAGGGTGGCAATGATCCGGATGTTTTGGTTCCGGCCAATACACCCTTTTTCATGAATTCAACTCAAAGCATATATACTTTTCAAAATAGCCCGCACAATCCGGTTACTTCAAATTACACCGACTGGGTTTTTGCAAATGTTCAGCCGTTCTACCTGCAGTTCACAGGAACTCAAAGCCCTTGGGGAGCGGATACTCTTCCCAGCCAGGGATTTACCAGTAACCCGAACATCGGATTCCTGATTAACGGAAACCTTCCAAATAGGCAGCATCAGGGGCTGTACAATGGAGTGGGTACACCACACAGAAATTATCTCCACGATATCAATGAACAATGGAGGTTGTCAGCCATTGGTGTGATGGATATCAAAAGTCACTCTTTGAAGTTTGGATTTGAGTACGAGCAAAGGATCAATCGCAGGTTAAATATTTCAACAACCGGTATCTGGAATGCCGCCAGGGCGTCCGCTGAAAAAGCAAATCCAAACCTCGAAGGATACTTTGGAAATATTAGCCAGATTACAACTTTTGATACTGCTACCGGTGGCTGGGTCGCCGAGGCTGAGGATTGGGGAGAGATCTATGATGGATTCTTCAATTTTGGTACAAGATTCACCGATGGTGGTGGAACCACATTTGCCCAAACCTGGAAAGATCGTTTGGGATTGGGACCACATCAAAAGCTTAATGTTGACGGACTCGATCCAACCGCCATGAGTCTTAGCGATTTTAACGCGGAGGAGCTTCAGAACTTTGGTGGTACCGGGCAGCAAGCGATCTCTTACCAGGGATTTACTTATGACGGTCAGTACAGCAGGGATAATCCCAGTTTTGGCGACTTCTTTGAGGATTCTTTGAACAGACCGGTTGGAGCCTGGCAACCAAACTATGCTGCATTCTTCGTAGAGGATAAATTCGAAATTCAGGATTTGATTTTCCGTGTCGGTCTTCGTCTTGATCGTTATGATGTGAATCAGCCGGTACTTAAAGATAAATACTCTCTTGTAGGGCTGCAGCAGTTGGGTGAGGTCAACAATGCTGGAGATTTCAACGGTGGAAACTATATTAGACCTAATGCTGCCGAGGATGACTGGGTTGTTTATGTGGATCAAGATCCGGCCAATGGTGGTAGTAAGGACCGATATAATGTCGTGGGGTATCGTCAAGGGGATACCTGGTATGACGCTTTTGGTTCGGAAGTAAGAGCTGCGAATCAATTCTCAGGAGGTAACCCGATTTATCCTTGGTTTGATTATAGCTCGTTCACTCCACAGGAGCAGGAAATTTTCGATACTTACCGAATTACCGAGTCAGCTTTTGAAGATTATCAGCCACAGATCTTCGTAATGCCTAGGATTTCATTTTCCTTCCCTATTTCAGAGCAGGCACTTTTCTATGCACACTATGATGTGCTTGTTCAAAGGCCAAGCAGGAACAACGTGAGATATGACCAATACTTCTATTGGTTTAGCCGAGCAAGTTCTACCGCGGCTCCGACATTGAACAATTCAAACCTGAAGCCACAAAGGAATATTGACTATCAGGTTGGATTCCAACAGGTACTGACCAGGTCTTCATCTCTGAGGTTGGGCGCCTTCTACAGGGAACTGAAAGATCAGATCGGTATTGTACTTCTTGAAGGTGGCTACCCTGTTGAGCAATACAGAACTTTTGAAAATCTTGATTATGCCACTTCAAAAGGTATTACCATTGAATATGATCTGAGAAGAACCAACAGACTGTCGATCAATGCGAATTATCAACTTGCCTTTGCAGACGGAACCTCATCCGGTGAGACAACCAACACAAATCTTTTGAATTTGGGTGTGGATGCGAATCTGAGGACACCGATTCCTCTGAACTGGGACGAAAGGCATCAAATCAAGGTCAATGTCGATTATAGGTTTAGAGATAATGATGGTGGCAAGGTCTTTGAAAACTTCGGGGTCAATCTACAAGCTGTAGCGGTTTCCGGAAGGCCATTTACACCCAGAGGAGGACCAAAACTATATTCGATCACAGATGTCAGGACTGAGCCAATTGACGGTACCGTAAATAGCTCCAGAAAACCTTGGAACCTCAGAACCTCTTTGAGGATCGACAAATCCTGGTTCTTTGGAAATCCTGAAGTCGGAAGTAGAAAGTCACTCAATGTCTATCTATATATTCAGAACCTGTTGAATGTTGACAACATTCAAACTGTATACTCCTGGTCAGGCGATCCTCTTACCGATGGCTACCTTGAAAGTCAGGCTGGACAAACAAGGCTGCAAAACGAAAGATATCCCACTTCATACAATGATATGTATGGTATAGCTGTCAGGAACCCTAACCACTTCGGCCTGCCAAGGAGAATTAGAATTGGCGCTGCCTTTAACTTTTAATAGCTGTTGTAATGAAGAAATTATTAGCAATAACATTTGCACTTAGTGTAACCTTCGGAAGTCCGTTGCTTGCGGAGAGGGATGCCAATATTACCCCTCCTCCGAACGCGGCATCTTCTGCAGCTCAGGTTGATTGTGAGCGATCACAGTCATCGGAGGTATTGGAGATCAACAATGTGCGGACGATCGTTTTGG
>JANQHS010000285.1 GCA_028282565.1 Cytophagales bacterium
TGGACGCCGGGTACCAACCTGGGTGCTACTCTGTTGAACGATACCGCCATTATGGATGGTATCATACCAGGCTTATATGATTATGTGATCAGGGTGCAAGACAATGGCTTCTTGTGTGATAATTTCGATACGGTTCATGTTGCGGTCTCCAACAGGATCATTGCCAATGCGAATCGTTTAACCGCAGCCGGAGTATTCGATACGCTCTACCTCTGTTATGGTCAGGATTCGTCCTTAGGAGGTAATCCTACTGGAAATAATCTGCCTGGTATTCCGGGAGGACCATTGAGTTACACCTGGACTCCAAATATTAAACTTGATGATGCCAGCCTTGCAAACCCGGTATTGACCGCCGACTCTGCAATGAGATTGCAATACAACGTGGTGGTGAGTGACAGCTTTGGTTGTACCGATGAGGACAGCTTATTCGTTTATGTCAATGATTCGATCTCGGCGGGGCTGATCAATGATACGACCTTGTGTTTTGGAGATTCCGTTTATCTGGGCGATACGCTATATGATGGATCTGTGACTGTGACAGGCGGAACCGAACCATATACTTTTGTATGGTCTTCGATACCTTCTACTTCAGTCAACTTCCTGGATGATCCGAACGCGAGAAATCCGCTGTTCAACCCTCTTGGCAATGCGAATCAGATCCCGCATCAGTTCTCGGTGACGATCCGCGATAGCCTGGGAATTTGTGTTGAGGTCAGAACCGTAACCATTACCGTAAATCCACCGATCACTTTTGATCCAAATGCGATTGTTGATTCCCTCTGCCAATTCTCAACTGTTCAAATGGGTGGTTTCTTTACTGCAGGAGGTGGCTTTGACGGAACATTTGATTTCCAATGGGCACCATCGGGATTGTTCGATGATGACACCCTGCAGTTCCCGAATTTCACGGCCAATTATGTCGGGGACACCATGGTCTATCTTACTGTAACGGACCCAATCGGCTGTGTGGCAATCGATTCCCAATTCGTTAGGTCCCACCAGCTTCCTTCATTCAACATCCAGAATGATTCCTTTGATATGTGTTTTGGATTGGACACTGTATTGAGGATCACAGATACCGTTAACTACCAAAGCTATGGGATGTTGGATATTCTGTGGTCCAACGGTAAAACGACCGATACCATTCATTACAGAGCTTCGACGGATACGATCTTCTATATCACTTTGACCAATGACCAGAATACCTGCTCTAGTACAGATTCGGTTCAGGTTTTTGTGAATCCTTTGCCACTGCAAAATTTCTCAACGGATGGAAGCTCCATCAGCCTTAACGACACCTTGGCCTATTGTCCTGCAAGTCCGTCGAATCCGCTGGTAAATGTTCATTCCGTACCTGATGCAGGAAACCCTGTGGGAATTGATACTTTCCTCTGGACTGCGCTTGATCCTCCGGGTTTCATCGCACCGGGAGCTGAACTGCTCAACCCAACGACCTATTTGCCGGGAGCAGGTAATTCTCCATCAGACCTTGCTCTGAAAATCCGAGATTTCAATGATTGCGTGAACTATGATACGGTCACCATACTTCTGACCCAGTATCCCAATGTCAGGATCAGACTTGCAGACGATACTGTATGTTATGGTGATTCCACTTCTCTTTACCTGGTCAACCTGCCATCCGGACCGACCTTTAACCATACGGTTTTCAGGGTTCAACCCGGGCCATTCTCTATTTTCATTTACAATGGCGGACTTGATTCCATAGGCATATTGAGTTCTCAATCACTCCCTGATACGCTGACCAAGCCACTTGAAATTGTTTATGAGTGGACCTTTGTGGAAGGAACCTGTAACAGCATACTTTATGATACCCTGATCGTCTTACCAAAACCAAAGCTGACTTCGGGAGCGGTTCCAAATCCTGTTTGCTTGGGTGATACTACAGAGCTATCCGCTTCGATCAATGCACCGTTGGTGGCCGATTCATTCTACTGGAGTACGGGAACCATCAGTACCAATGGTATTGAGCCTGTAGCGCCGTTGGTGGATACCGATTATCAGGTGGTGGGACTTGCAACCAACGGGTGTTTTACGGACACGGCAACCGTCAGCGTCACTGTTCAACCCGTTCCGGATGCAACATTGGTTGACGATACGGACATTGCTATTTGCGATATCGACAGAGATAGTCTGGAGGTACCACAGGTGGCAGGGCAAACCTATTATTGGATCAATACAGCCGGTGCACAGCCCGATACGGTATTCCGTGGCATAGATTCGAGCAAGATCGTATTCGGCAATGGCGGATTTGTGATGGACGGAGATTTCCATTGTGTTGTCGTTGGACTCAACGGTTGCTTCACAATATCCGATACTGTGACTGTTGAAGTTCAGATCGTTGCACAGGAAGGTATATCCGTGATCTCCGGTTCTACGGATATCTGCTTCGGAAGCCCGACTCCTCCGCTGATCCAATTGAATAATTTCTCCAACTATGATACTATGAGTATCCGTTGGTTCAGAGATTCCCTGGGTGTAGTTACTCCTTACGACACCTTACTGACCAATGGCCAATTCCAGATCTTTGCGCAGGATTCCGGAAGATATTTTGCGACCTACGAAACTCCGCTTGGCTGCCTGGGAATATCCGATTCATTGGCGATCACGGTTAGGGCATTGCCGATTGTAACCCTGGATACTTTCGGAACGGTTTCGATCTGTGACGGCGATACATTTACCCTATCAGCCACAGCCAGTGGTATAATTACATATTCCTGGTTCGGAATAGCTCAGGGGGCAATTCCTAATCCAAGCCCGCCTTTTGATGAAATAGGCATTTTCGTCGAGGATGGATACTATGTGAGTATCAATGACGGAAGTTGCGATGCGGTTTCGGATACGGTTTACCTGGAGTTGAACCCGCTTCCTTGGGTTGGAGTGGATACCGTGGCAGGAACAGCACGATTCTGTGCTTATCCGGGCAATTCGGTTACCCTGGCTGCTGACAGTGTATTCCCGACCAGTATCTATACCTGGGTGTACAATGGTGTGGATACGGTATTCGGACCAACACTCGGATCCTCCAATATGGTGACCGACTCTGCGGGAGATTACTCTTTGATGATCATCAACAGCAACGGATGTACAGATACCTCCACTCAGGTCACTGTGATCGTGGATACCCTTCAACAATATAATATCACAGGTTTGGATACGGTTTGCGCGCCTGAAGGTGAGGTGTACACAGCTGACGTGCCTGGCTCATGGAGTTTGAGCAACGCGAATGGCTCGATCCAGCCTCCTGCCACAGGTACAGCTACGGTGACAATAGACTGGTTAAGCCCTGTGGCTTCCGTTCTGACATTCAGCCCTGATCTTTCAGGTGTGGTGCTCTGTCCGGTTGACACGGATACGACGATCAGGATCTTTAACAAACCCGGCGTGGCTATAACAGGACCGGTAGAGATGTGTCAGGATAGTACGGGCATTTTTGAAGCGACCCTTGGAGTCGGCGATAGTTATGATTGGAACCTGACCGCGGGTTCTGCAAACCAGCCGCATAATTTCTCGGGTGTAGGCTTCCTTGGATTCCGTGATACCATACAGTTCAGCAACTTCGGTCAGGATACGCTGGTGGTCTCGAGAATAGACCCGAATTCTGCGAATTGTGAATCCACGGATACCATTGTCATCAAGACATTCAGAAATGTATTCGCGGAGTTCAGCGGAAGTACCGATACCTGCGAAGGTTCGGTAGTGGTCTACAACGTTGACAGCCTGAGTCCATGGTCGACCGTGAATTATAATTCGTACGTTTCTCCGAATGGAACGATCATCAGTTCAGGGCAGGGTACTGTCACCGTTCAATGGGGAACCGGGCCTACAGGATGGGTTGCATTCAGCGTGACCAACGGACCCTGCTACGATTCCGTTTACAAGGATGTTACACTGACACCGGCTCCTGTTACAGGTATTGCCAGCTCAATTCCGGGAGATACGATCTGTGAATTGGAATTTGATACGATCTCTTTCTGGAGCACCAATCCTGATCCGACGCATACTTACTTCTGGGATGTACAGCAGGGCGTTACCGTGGTATCTCAGCTTGGCGGCGTAACAAATGACACCTTGGTGCTTGTTATTCAGCAAAACGGATCATTCACCGTAGAGCTTCAACAAACAAATGCAGCGGGCTGTCGTACAGATTCGCTTTTAGCAATTCATATTTCTGAGGATCCCGGAAATATCGTGATCGACAACTGGCCTGTTGCGGCCTGTGCTGATGGCACCACCAGAAGTTATACGCTCAGCAATGTGAAGCCGAATACCCTGATCACTCCGTTCATCAACGATCAGCAGCCAAATGGCCCCAACAATGTCACATGGACCGGTAGTCAGTTATTGGTGAACTGGGGCTTGGCCAAACAAAACTCTTATGTGGTTCTTGAGGCCACACTTGAAACCTGTACCAGGTTTGATACCTTCTTTATTCAGGTGGATACATTGGCAGAGGTGATCATGTTGCCAACCAATCCTCAGAGCTTCTGCGCGAATGAGCCCGAGATCCTCATCGCTACACCCCAGGATACCAGTTACACCTATCAGTGGTTCAGAGATGGAGATTCGATTCAGGGTGCAACCGATTCTGTTTATGTCGTGGATAGCACGGGAGATTACAGCGTGCGTGTCACGACTTTAGGCGGATGCTCGGAACTTTCGAATTCCACATTTATGACCGTGTTTGGAATACCGAATGCTGCGATCTTAGGAGATAGCGTCATTTGCCCGGGAGATTCCACTGAGCTCAGCAGTGCGGATAACAATGTTATTTCCTATCTCTGGAGAAATCTGCTTACACAAGATTCATTCCCAAGCAGTACGGTGACAGTGGACGAACCGGGGCTATGGCAATTGATTCTGATCAACGGTGATGATTGTAAAGACACATCCGAAGTCTTTGAAGTTTATGAGTTGCAGAATCCGGGTGTGGTGATTGTTCTGGATACCAATACCTTCTGTAACAACGACACTGTTCTCCTCACCGGACTCTTCACCGGCGATAGCATCAGCATACTTTGGACTACCGATGGTTTGGGTGTTCTGATCAATGATGATCAGGATACAGCGTTCTACGTACCATCTGACCTGGATCAGGGCGCTGTGAATTTCAATGTGGAAGTGTCGAATCCATGCCTTGCGGTTGAGGATGATACGGTGATTAGCTTCCTGGATGCTCCATCTGCACGTTATGTGACTTCGGTGCCTGTCGGTGAGATTGATCAACCGGTGCAGTTCATTCTTGAAGATAAAACGGCATTTGAATATTTCTGGGATTTCGGTGATGCGACCGGTGTTGGAGTAGATCCTGTTCATGTTTACGCTTCAGCCGGTGAATTCATGACAGGCGTCCTTGCAGAGAATGCCAATGGCTGTACCGATACCTTCTTCCTGCCGTTCACGGTAACAAACAACGAACAGGTTTATTTACCGAATGCGTTCTCGCCGAACAGTTCAAATGCTGAGAACCGCACATTCAAGGTTTACGGTTACAATGTTCAGGCATCTGAATTCGAATTGACCATCTACAACAGGTGGGGAACCAAGGTCTATAGCACCACTGACATCGGTGAAGCCAAATTTGTCGGCTGGGATGGAACAAGCACCAGCCTTGGTGGTGGAAATGTGCCACAAGGCGTTTATACTTACTATATTAAAGGTAAATTCCGATCCGGAGAGTCATTTGAAAAAGCCGGAACTGTGAACCTGATCAGATAGATGAGATTGAGAAAAACGATATTGCTTTTACTGCTGTTGGGGATCTTCTCCCTTGGTGCAAAGGCACAGCAAGCTACTTTTTCGCAATACTATGCCTCTTCATTGTTCCTCAACCCCGCTTTGGTCGGGAATTACGAGACTCTTGCCTTGAATTCGGCCTTCCGATCCCAATGGGCGACTGCTGTTCAACCCTATATTACCACTCAGGTATCGCTGGTCGCGCCTCTGAGGCAACGAGGATTTCGCAAAAAGCATTATGGCGGTGCGGGTTTGACCTTTTTTAAGGACAGGGCCGGTGATGGAAACTTTACAACCAATATGGTGATGGGCTCATTTGCCTATAACCTTCCCTTGGACAGAAAAAAGCTAAGAGTGTTCTCTTTTGGAGGTCAGATCGGCGTTGTCCAGAAGAACTTTGATTTTGCCAGCCTTGAATTCGGTAGCCAATTTGATCCTCATTCCGGGTTTAACCCCAACCTGAATTCCGGAGAAGGTGCATTAAAGGATAATGTGATATACCCGGTCTTTAATTTGGGAGTGCTCTTTTATTATAATCCCAAACAATCATATCTGTTTACCGGCATGAGTGCCTACAATGGATTGGTGATCAGCAATGTTAACATGCCCAATGAGTCTTTCATCGATGGGCAAACATCAAGGGTTCCCTTGCTTTTTAAATACCATGGCGGATTTGAGATCCATATGAATTCAAAATCCGATATTTCTCCCAATATCCTGGTTCAGTATACCGCCGGCCTTATGCAGGTCAATGCAGGTCTGTATTATACCTACAGGATGTTCGATACGCCCCTTGGTCTATTGGCCAAGACCGACCTCGTCCTTGGAGGCTGGTACAGGGTAGGAGATGCCGCCATCCTTTCGATCGGGCTGGACAATCAATATTATACCCTGGGATTCAGCTATGATTTTAATGCCAGTTCGCTTTCACGCGTAACCGGAGGGTTGGGTGCATATGAGATCACATTGACCCTGCGTCAGGCCAAGGAAAAGAAACGGAGAAGATTCTCTACTCCGAAAATCTAAATTTCCTAATTTCGACATATGAAAGTTTACCTTAGACTTCTGCTGCCGATGGTAGCAGTTCTATTCGTCGTGACCTCTTCGGTCGGCCAGGATAACCAGGTTAAAAAGGAGTATCTCACCCAGAATGTAAAGATCGCAGACAAGTACCTGAAAATGGGTGAGGGTTACAGTGCGCTTGAATACTATGAAAAGGAAATAGACGAAAACCCCAAAAATTACTATGCCAACTACCAATTGGCTGAATTGTACTACGAGCTTTTCGACTACCCCAAAGCGGAGAAGTATTATGAGGTCGTAGCGAAAGGAGCTGCAGATGAATTTCCTCATGCCTATTTCTGGTATGGGGTGACCACCAAAATGAACGGTCAATTCGAAGAGGCCAAGGGGATCCTCGATCACTTTGTGGAAAACTTTCATGGTAGCTCTGAGCAGGACCAGATCCTTAAGGAAAAGGCAGGACTGGAAGCCGAGGGTTGCAGGATCGCGCTAAAGGAACTTCAGAAAAAGGAAAGGGACATTCATTTTGAGAACCTTGACAGACCCATCAATACCGGAGCGGATGAGTATGCACCCGGGTTGGTATCCGATTCGATGTTTGTGTTGACATCCGATCGAAAAGGAGTAAAGCAGGACAACAAGGACAAAGAAGCCGAGATCTTCTATTCCGATAATTTCTATGTGAAGTGGAACAAAAGAACCAACAGATGGTCGATCAGTAATGGCTCGGCCTTTCTTTCGGTATCCAATACCTTTAAAAATGATGGTCCCGGATCCTTTATTAAAGGAGGAAAGAAATTCTATTATACAGCTTGTCAGGAGGAAGATGGGAATTGTGCCATTTTCGTGGCCAAGAAAAAGGGAAAGTCCTGGTATACGGAAAAGCTGAACGAGAACATCAATCCACCAAAAACCGAGAATAAGCACCCCTTTATCACGCCAAAAGGCGATACTCTGTTTTTCGTTTCGGAGAGGCCTGGTGGGGAGGGCATGCAGGATATTTGGTATTCTACCAAAACAAAAGCTGAAGAATGGGGGCCTGCCAAAAACATGGGACCAAGGATCAATACTCCGTTTGCGGACATTTCTCCTTCCTACTATCCGAAGGAGCATACTTTCTTTTTTGCCTCTGACGGGCGTGAGGGATTTGGCGGAGTGGACCTTTATATGGCCACGGGCGATAATCTTGATTTTGTGAAGGATCTGGGAATGCCATTCAACTCAAGTAGAAATGACTTTTATCTGGTTCTGGGAAAAAGAAAAGGTTACTTCTCTTCCGACCGCGAAGGCGGTAAGGGCAAGACCGATATCTATGCCTTTGAATATTCCAGCCGGAAGAAGTTCATCAAAATGGTTGCCAACGAGTATCTCGACGATTTCAAACAATATACCGCTCTGACCAGGATCCGTTATTCCGGATCAGGAGACAATCCGGCCTCCAATGTCAAGGTGATGTTGGTCGATGATAACGGTAAGATCCTGAAAACCACAACGACAGATTCGGATGGCCTCGTTCGCTTTGAAGAGATCCCAACGGATAGAAGTTATCGGATCGTGATCGATTCCGATGATCCGGCCTTGCAGGCTGATATGAGGTATTTCATCAATGATATTGAGGTCGTTGATAACCTGAGTCTTGTGTATTTCAAGGATCAACCACAGGCCACCTTGAAAATGGATAACAAGGGGTCGGACTATTCTTTGGGTGATTTCAAGGGTTTTGCCCTCCTGGGGAGTATCTCCTATGAACAAGGAGGAGAGCCGGCCGGCGGAGTTCCAGTCTTGCTTTTGGATGAGGATGGAAACGTCATCAAAAAGGGTAGAACAAATCAAAAAGGTTTTATGAGGTTTGAAAACCTGGATACCGACAGGAATTACAAGGTAGTACTGGATCGAGAAGATCCAAATTATAATCCAGATAATTCGGTGATATTCAATGAGTTGAATCTTAAACGCTATGAATCGGTGATCGAAAACGTGAAGTTCGAGAACATTTATTTCGATTTTGGCTCCAAAGATCTGAACCAATATGCCAAGCAGACTCTGGATGATCTGGGTAGGTATTACAAAGACAATTCAACTATCCAGGTGGATATTTCCGCCTATACCGACACGGTAGGAAATGCTGAGTTCAACCGCAAGTTATCCGCTGCACGGGCTAATTCGGTTTTGGAGTATCTAAGGCTTCGCCAGGTGGATGAAAGTTCCCTTGTATTGTACCCTATGGGAGAGGAAACCAAAGTGACAGTTGACCTCAGTACAGTGAATATTCCCGGTGTGACCGACCCTGAAGAAAAGGGCTCTGCATATAGTCGCCGGGTGGAATTTTACATAGTGAAGGCTCCTGAGGACGAGGAATAGAACTTTCTCGGCTGGATTTTTTTTTATTTCTTTAGAAAAAATAGGCTGATCTCTTCAACCAGGATTATGAAAAATATAATCGCGCTGCTGTTCTCTGTCGTTGTATCCATGCCCTTTTACGGGGCTTTAGCTCAAAAGAAGTCGGATGCGGAAATTGAAGTTGCGGATAAGTACTTCGAAAACGGCGAGTATTACCTGGCATCAGATTATTACAATCGGGCCTTAAAGGATGATCCCAATAACTACTATTTGAACTATAGACTTGCCGAATGCTACAGGTTGTATTTTGACTATCTGAAGGCTGAAAAGCAATATCTGCAGGCCGGTAAATTGGGAGCTGACAAAGAATATCCACTTGTCAGGTTTTGGTATGCCATGATGTTGAAGAGCAACGGAAGATACCAACGAGCCGTGGGAGAATTTGATAAATTCCTTTCCGCCTATCAGCCGGAAGTGGAAGAGGATACCATCTACACAACCGAGGCAAAACTGGAGCAGGCGGGTTGTGAACTCGCAATGAACGAGCTTAAAAAACCTCTACGGGACTATAAATTTGAGCTGCTCCCCAGTCCTGTAAATACGGAATTCTCTGAATATGCTCCGGCCTTTTTCGAGAATGACTCGTCTATCATTCTTGCCTCCTCAAGAGAGGGAACCAAGGGAAATGAGATCGATGTGAGACTCGGAGGTCAATACACCGATATCTTTCGATTTGAGAAAACAGGCTCCAATAAATGGGAGCAATATGACGACAGGGACAACTTCTCCGATATCAATACCGTCAGAAACGACGGCGCAGCAGAATTTACCAATGGGGGCCAGAAGATCTACTACACCAGTTGCCTTGAAGATGAGTATCCATGTGCAATTTATGTTTCCGAATTAAAGGACGGAAAGTGGATCCAACCGCAAAGATTGCCCGATGAGATCAACACCCCGGGCTTTGAGACCAAACAGCCAACCCTTACACCGACGGGTGATACGATCTTCTTTGTAAGTGATCGACCTGACGGTCTTGGAAACAATGATATCTGGTATAGCACGAAGTCAGGCCCCGGGGAAGATTGGAATCCGGCCAGGAACCTGGGCCCGAAGGTGAATACCCCTTTTCTCGATATGGCGCCTCAGTATTATGCCAAGGAGAAGCTTTTGTTCTTCGTGAGTAACGGACAAAAAGGTTTTGGTGGACTCGACATCTTTGAGTATTTCTTTGAAGATGGTGAAGAACCACGTAACCTCGGACTTCCGTTTAATTCGAACAGGGATGATTTTTATTTCCATCTGGGAGAAAAGAAAGGCCTTATGGCCAGCAACCGTGAAGGCGGGGCGGGTAGTGATGATATTTATTATTTCAATATCGAGTCCAAGGAGATCATTCTCGCCAAGGTCAATAGCGATAGCGTCAACTTCAAGGATGTTTTTAAAGTTTTAGCCACATTGACCTATTCGGAATCCGGAGATCCTGCCCATGATGTCCCGGTACTTTTAACGGATGAGGTTGGTAACCTGATCAAGAGGGCGCAAACCGATCAGTATGGACAGGTAGAATTTGATGACCTCACCTCGGATAAAGGATATCAGGTCATGCTTGAGGAGGAACGCGATGACCTGAATTCCACGGTTTTCTATTCCGGTGCCAGCGGGGATGTTGACCTGTCCGAAACAAGACATGGTAAGGTTCTTGCCGTGATCCTCAGAGACCAACTGCAGGAGATCGGAAAGTTTGCCATACTGTCTACAATTATGGTGGCTGAGTCCGGTGAGCCTGCTGTCGATGTACCGGTACTCCTCGTGGATGATGAAGGAAATATCCTGAAAAGGACAACAACCGATCATTTGGGTGCTGTGAGGTTTGAGAATCTTGATTCCGATAGGAATTACAATATCGTGGTAGATGAGGATTTTCTTTCCCTGATCTCCGATGTGAAATACATCAGCGGTGAAACCAAGTTGATCTGGACGAAAACCGAAGCGCCGGAAGGAGCAACTGTATTTGAGAATATCTATTTCGACTTCAATGACTACAAGATCCGGAGAGAGGCAGAAATGACCCTTGATGAATTGGCGACCTATTTAAAGGATAATCCCGATTCAAAAGTGGAAATATCCGCTTATGCGGATGCCATTGGGGGAGAGGACTACAACAAAGATCTTTCCCAGAAGAGGGGTGAAGAGATCGAGAAATATCTTGAGAACAGAGGAGCAAAGCCAAGCTCACTTGTGATCAATGCAATGGGTGAGTTACAACCGCTGGGAAGTAATGAGAGCGCGGTAGGAAGAAGGATCAACCGGAGAGCCGAGTTCATGGTGACGGGAGGACATCGTTACGAAACACTCATGATGACCTATGTGGTCGAATCGCAATCCAGCCTGGATGACGTAGCTAAATTGTTCAATATGCCCAAGGAAGAATTGATGAGGGTGAACAATCTTGACAAAGATCAAATCGATGCACTGACTCCTTTAAGGGTCAGGAGAACCGGAGATAATGGATTGATAGCACCCGTGACCATGACCTCAGCTCAACGGGCGAGTTCCGGTTCTATGCTGAAAACAGAACAACTTCAATTACCACCTCTAAAGGAGGGGCAGGAGTACTATGTGGTTGAACCCCTGAACACACTTTACAGCATTGCCAAAATGCATGGCATGAGCGTCGACCAGCTCAAAGAGATCAATGGTCTGACTTCCAACAGGATCCAGATCGGATGGAGGTTGATCGTAGAACCTCAAAAGACCACATACGGCGAGGTGAGCCCGGGTAAATATGTTGTTAAAGAGGGCGATACCATGTTCGATATTGCCAAAAAATACAACCTAAGTGTTTCAAGGCTTCGCCAAATGAATGGACTTGACAGCAATGTTCTTTTTTCCGGAATGGTGCTAAAAGTTCGCGATTCTTCAAACTAATCATACATACAAAGAATAATTAGTTCCTTGATTGTCTTTTCTTTGCGGCTTTCATGAAAAACTGGATCAGGGAGGTATTAAAATTTTTGGTGGGAGCCGGCATTGCCGCCTTCTTTCTCATCATTACACTCAGGGATAGGCCTATTGGGGTCATCATAGATGACCTTAAGGATGTCCGTTGGAGTTATGTCCTGTTGGCCGGGTTATTCCTCTTTGTCAGTCATGTATTTCGCACGCTCAGGTGGCAATTATTGCTGGAGGAAGCAGGGAACAAGGTCTCTTTTCTGAATACTCTTAACTCCGTACTTATATGTTACGGTGTAAATAGCCTTACGCCGAGACTGGGTGAGATCGCCCGGTGTTCAACCCTATACAGAAGTGAGAATGTGCCGGTCGCCAAATCCTTGGGCACGGTCATCATAGAAAGGGTTGCGGACCTGTTTGTTCTGGGTATGGGTATTCTGGTGATCTTTTTTTTAGAATTTTCCCTCTTAAAAGACCTGATCTACAACGTTTTCTCGAGGCTATCGGGTATGGTTGGATCGACCAAACTTTGGTTTGGGATCGGCGTTTTTTTGATTTTGGGCTTGATCGGTTTTTGGATACTCAAGAACACCAGGATCAAATCCAAAGGTGGAAAAGTCGGGCAGAAGGTCTATGATTTTGCCGATGAGTTGTGGAAGTCTGCCAAAAGCGTAAGGACACTCAAGCACCCTCTTCGGTTTACAGTCTATACGTTTTTTCTTTGGGCCTTCCTGGTGCTCCTGACCTATGCCTTCTTCCTCTCTTTGAAGGAAACAGAGAGTCTGAGTTTCTATTTCGCCTTTGTGGTGTTTTTTATCGGAGGCCTTGGCTGGGTCTTACCCGTCCCCAATGGAATGGGCCCTTTTCATTATGTGGTTTGGCAGTTATTCATTGCCTTTGGACTTCCCGGCCAGGATGGAAAGGATTTTGCAATCGTAGACAATGGAGGCACACTGATCATTACCCTGTTCCTTGGATTGATCGCCTATGTCCTGTTTCTGATAAGCCCTGCAAGCAAGGGAAAGGTCAAGAATTCACAGGATTAGCAAAAACCACCTTTTCTCGTTCGACTTTGACTAAACCTGGGGCGGCACCCTTGATTTTTCTGACGTACTTTCTCTCGGTCATGATCACGGGGCAGTTCATTTCATTTCTTCGTTTTGAATTGTATATGGCCAGCCCGGCCGCCCTTTGAATAACTTCCTGCGGTATGCTTTCCTCCTGTGCTCGGACAAGGATCACATGGGAGCCAGCGGCATCTCTTACATGAAACCATAGATCGGATCTTTTTGAGAATGAACCGAGCAGAAGGTCATTTTTTGCCCCGCTTCTTCCAACCCTGATCTCAAAACCTTCAAAATAATGGACCTTGTAAGGAAGGTTCTGTTGCTCATTCGACTTTGGAGATGTTCTTTCGGCCTTTTTTGATACTTTGTTGAATTCACGAATATTGTCGATCAAAGAGGTCTTTCTGAGATCCTCTTCTTTTTTTGACAGGAGCTCTTTGTTTTTCCTGATCCGCTCTTGCAGTTGTTCGATCTCCAGGCTTCTGTTTTTTGATTTTGAATACCATTTTTCGGCCTGCTTCTGCGGACTGATATTCTCCTTGATCTTCAGTGTGATTTTCTTACCGGTATAAAAATCCTCCACCTCAGCCTCGGTTATACCTTCCTGAAAGATGTGCAGATTGGCCATCAGCAGATCGGCTTTTTTTGAAAACGGATCATTTGCCAGTTTTTGACTCAGATCCTTTTTCAATCTTATCAGTAGCTCATCCAGTTTTTGGATCTCTCTCTTTAGCTTTTTGAGCTCTGCTTCCCTGGGTTTTTTGAATTCAAAATAATTTCTTGATCGCCAGGCATATTCCCTGAATGAAATGATAGGATCAGCCCCAAGGCTTGACCAGCCCTTAAACGGAAAAGGGCTCAGCTCAGGAGGGTCTTCGGTATTGATGAAAAGCTCCGAGGATAAATCTTCGTCTTGAAAGATGTCATTGAGTGCTGTTTGTTGTTTTTCATGGGAAAGCCCAAAAAAACCCTTTGACTCCATATAATGAGCGGTCCACTTATCGACAAAGGGAAAGCCTTTTTTCAAAGCTAACGAGTCCGGGATTATATGATCTATGTTAGTACTAATGGTCCGTTGACCCGACTCAACCCTTGATCTTTCTTCCCTGGCTTTGAAGCCCTCCACCTGTTTGCCCGATTGGATAAGCCTCAGGTTTGAATTGCTACCAAACAACTGTAAGGACAGGAGAAGATCATTTTCGAATTCCAGATTGATCACCCGCTCCAGATTTTGCAGATGTACTCCTTGAACTTTTAACCCGGATAAGTGCAGGAAGAGCTCCGAGTAATTCTTTTTTGGTGGGTTATACTGATCCCTGATCTCAATGATCTCCCTGCCCGGGTTGAGTTCAATGAGCAAGGCAACATTTTTTTCTTTTACATTTTCAAAAAGGAGAGCAAGGCAATTCTTTTTATAAGAGAGGCTGGTCCGGAAGACAGAACCCGACAATACTCTATTGACACTCGGGACGAACTTTTTCAGTACGAGGTATGAATAGGCCATTATGCCTCGATACTTAATCCATCATAGGCCAATTCCACCCCTGTGGGTAACTCTATTGAAACTTCTTGATGAAGTCCGAGATTATGACTGATATGTAGCAGATACGCCTTTTCCGGCTTTAATACCTGAATCAGCTCCAAAGCTTCGCTCAATGTGAAGTGTGAGATATGCGGTTCTTTCTGTAGAGCGTTGAGCACAATGGTTTTTGAGCCCCTGATCTTATCAAGCTCTTGATCCGAAATACTTTTTGCATCGGTGATATAGGTGAAATCATCGAAGCGAAATCCCCAAACCGGCAATTTATAATGCATAACCTCGATGGGCATGATCTGTTTATCTCCGATCATGAAAGCCTTGTTTTCCCGCGATTCCAATTCAATCCTTGGCAATCCGGGATAATCGTGTTCTGAGAATATGTATGAAAAATCTTTTTTCAGCTTATCTGTCGTGATGAACTGAGCAAAAAGCGGGATGGATGAGCCTTGTTTGAAATTGAAAGACCTGACTTCATCCAATCCGGCGATATGATCCCGATGACCATGGGTAATCAATATCGCATCCAGTCTTTTGACTTTGTTCCTGAGCATTTGTTCCCGGAAATCAGGCCCTGTATCTACCACCAGATTCAGATCGTCCCATTCCACCAGGATAGATGTTCTAAGCCTATTATCCCTGGGGTCATCGCTTTGGCAGACCCTGCAATCGCAGGCAATTACAGGAACACCCTGTGAAGTTCCGGTACCCAGAAATGTAATTTTCAAAGCTTTATTTCAGCTTGCATCAATTGGCGGTAGAGAACCTTATTCTTGTCGGAGAATATCTCAGGATCAACCTCGATCTGCCGAATGATGTCGATGAGATTTGAAATCTTTCTTTCGAGCGGGTGAAATTTATTGATCAGGGCCACTTTATCATCTTTGAGTAAGCAATACCCTGATTTAAAATTCCCTTTTTCATAGCGAAGAATATATTCTGTCTCAGAAAAAAGATCCTCAAGTTTATTCAAATAGTGATTGGAGAACTTAACCGGCAAGAACTTTAACTTTTAAGGTTTTTCAGGATTATACTCAGCTTGTCAAAATCAATTGGCTTTTCCAGGATCTCCTGCACATGAAGCTCCTTCAGGTCTTCCAGTTTTAAATTTGACTCGTTTCCGGAAATAACGATCGCCATGGTATTTGCATTCTTCCCTTTTGAAGACCGGAGTTTTTTGAGGAACTCAAGGCCATCCATAACCGGCATCAAAAGGTCTACCAAAATGAAATCAAACTCCTCTTTTTTGGCTATATCAAGTCCTTCCCGACCATCCTTTGCAGGACTTACTTCATAGCCCTGTAATACCAGCACCTGCCTGATCAGTTTTTGGACCACCAGACTATCTTCCAATACAAGAACCTTACCAGCCATAATTGACAATTTGGACAACACAAATGAACGAAATTTGTGATTTTAACCATTGGATTTCAATATTATTCCGCTGTACTTCTCAATAGTTCCTTAGATCTTGAAAGTCCTGATCGTCATTGTTGGACCCACCGCGGTTGGAAAAACCCAAATAGCCATTAGCCTTGGCAAAAGGATTGGCGCAGAGATCATATCGGCCGATTCAAGACAATTCTACTCAGGGATGGAAATCGGTACGGCTGCACCCACCGACCCCGAAAAAAAGAATGTAAAGCACCATTTTGTGGCTTTCAGAAATCCGGGGGATCACCTGAGTGCAGCATCTTATGCGAAATTGGCGGATGATTTTATCGGGGATTACTTCCGATCAAAGGAGCGATTGATCATGGTTGGAGGTTCGGGTCTGTTTATCGATGCGGTTTTAAACGGATTCCATGATCTTCCTCCTGAGAACAAGGAGATCAGAGAAGATCTGGAGTCCATACTCAACAATCAGGGCCTGGATGTCCTTACCGAGGAGCTGCGCAAAAAGGATCCGATCCATTATGAGAAGATAGACCGGAAGAACCCACGGAGGGTTATCCGTGCCCTGGAGGTGATCAGGCAGACCGGTGTTTCATTTTCCGAATTGACCTCAGCGAAAAGAAGGAAGAAGAAAGGCTATAAGGTGGTGAAATTGGGCTTGAGAATGGATAGGGATATTTTGAACCAAAGGATCAGTCAAAGGGTAGACAAGATGTTTGAGCAGGGCCTTGTGAACGAGGTCCGGACACTTTTACCTCTCAAGGAGGCCAAAGCCCTGAATTCGGTCGGATATGTTGAGATATTTGAAGCGTTGGCGGGAAATATATCATTCGATGAAGCCAGGGAACAGATCAAGTCCAACACCAGAAACTTCGCCAAAAAACAAATGACCTGGTTTAGGAAGGACAAAGAGATCGAATGGTTCCACCCGGAAGAAAGGGACATGATCGTTGCTTACCTGGAAAAGAATAATGGAATTGGAGGGGCATAAGTGGGTTAGGGTATTCAGGGATCTTGAAGAGGCTCGGGAGAAGTTAGGTGACCTTAAACCAAGAGCCTTAAGGTATAGGGACCAGCGGGTATGTCTTGTCAGGAATGGCGATAAACTAAGAGCATTTTTTGATGAATGTCCTCATAGCCGGGTTCCGCTTTCAAGAGGTTATTGTACCAACAAAGGGGAGATCGTTTGTTATCTGCATTCGTATATTTATGATTTAGGCACAGGCTCTGAACTTGAGAATCGAACTGGCGAACTAGTGTTTTTTCCAATCAAAGAAAGCGAAGAAGGCATTTTCATAGGCTTTCCAAATCCACCCGATCAATCGACTTGAAACTTAGAGATCCATTTGGCAATATCTACTTTCTGAAAGGGATTCTTGTAATCGTATTCGGGACGATCAGCTGGTATGTGTTCGCCAGGATCCAAAGGATCCGTTTTTCCGGACTGAAACATCTTGAGTCACTTCCGAAATCGAATGTGCTCTTTGTATCCAACCATCAGACATATTTTGCGGATGTTACGGCCATTAATCATGGATTTAACCTGATGAACAACAGGTCGAGGGCCAATCTGAAATACCCGTTTTACTTCTTTCCTCCGTTTGTAACAAGTTATTATGTGGCAGCTCGTGAGACCATGAAAAAAGGCGGGATCATACCATTCTTGTTTTCCCTGGCCGGCGCGATCACGGTGCGAAGAACCTGGAGGGAAAAGGGGAAGGACGTGAAAAGGCAGGTGAACCCTGAGGATCAGCAAAAGATCGTAAAAGCGCTCGGGGCGGGCTGGGTCGTGACCTTCCCGCAGGGGACAACCAAGCCTTTTTCGCCTCCAAGAAAGGGCACGGCGAAGATCATACTTGAAGCCGACCCCATAGTGGTTCCTGTGAAAGTGGAAGGATTCAGAAAAGGATTTGAGAAAAAAGGCCTTTGGGTAAAAAAGAAGAGGATGAGACTGCTGGTAGCCTTTAAAGAACCCAGGAAGTATACCAACATGCCCGTGGAGGATATACTGATGGACATCATGGAAGAGATCGACCAGGCCAGGGGATTATCACCGGCATTGATTACCGAAGAGGGGGTTTAGTTTTCCACCCAGGTCACCTTATCCCCCTTGGGGATCCTTCTGGCGGGTATTTCTCTCTGAATATTGGGAACCCCTATGTAGAAAAAGCCCATGAATCGATCTTTTTCTTCAAGACCGAAAAAGGATTTTGCCTCTTCGAAGTAGGTAATGCCTCCGGTGCCCCAATATCCGCCCAAGCCGTATGCCGAGACACTGAGGTAGATGTTTTGTACCGCACATGCCACCGCACTGATCTCTTCGATCTCCGGAACCCTTTCTTTTTCATCGCGCACCATGCCTATGGAAATTATATGAGATGCCATAAGGGGTTTTTCCTTGAGTTTTTGAAAGTTCTCTTCCTTGTAGACTCCCTTCTCCAAACTCACTTCTCTGTAAAGCTCGCTTTGAAAATCTGCGAGGACCTTCCTTCCGTCTCCTGTGAATACTTTGAACTTCCAGGGCTGTGTTAGTTTGTGCGTAGGCGCCCAGATCGCGTTTTCCAGGATCTCATTGATGATCTCATCACTCACTCTTTCTTCAGCGTATTGCTTGGGGTACAGGCTCCGTCTTGTTCGGATAAACCGGTTTAAGTCTTCGGGATTGCTCATAAAATATCTGTTCTATTTATTTCAGGGGATATCAAGTTGGCCCGGTATTCGTTTTAATTCCTGATTCAAATTATTTTCACACCCGCTAGAAGAGTAAATGCAATTCCTTAATCCAGGTATACTTTGGGCCTTGGGCCTGATCTCGATTCCGATCCTGATCCATCTTTTTAATTTTCAAAGATTAAAAAAGATATCCTTTACCAATGTCCGTTGGCTTGAGGAAATTAAAACAACCTCGTCAAAATCAAGGAATCTCAAGCATCTGCTGGTTCTTCTCGCAAGGATACTTTCCATTTCGATGGTCGTCCTGGCCTTTTCTCAACCCGTTCTTCCGCCTACAGTACACAAAACGGATCCCGGCAATTGGGATCGGGTATTTTACCTGGACAACTCTTTTTCCATGGAGGTTGCCGGAGAAGGAGCCGATGGATTGAGCACCGGAAGAAACATCATGAGTGAGATCATTGACAAGACAAATTTTTCAGGAGATTACTTCTTTTTCGACAATTCCTTTTCCTCTGCCGACGAATACCCTTATGAACGATCTTCCCTGTTGGATAGGTTTTCAGATCTGGATTATTCCCTTCATTTCAGGAAAGGAAGCGAAGTTGTTCGGAAAGCCAATTCTTTTCCACCAAGATCCCGAAGAAAAGAGGTCTGGATGTTTTCTGACTTTCAGGAAAACACTTTTGGGGATCTCGAAAACTGGACAATCGATAGCCTGAACGAATACTTCCTATATCCCTTGAGCACAACGACCAAGGCCAATTTCTATGTGGATACGGTATGGCTATCAAAGCCTTTTATCGAGGTTGGAAATAGCTTCGAGTTGAGGGGAATATTGAAGGCATCAGGTGACTTTAATGGGCTGGAAGCAAGCCTGAGACTGATCGTTGAGGGCAATCAGAGAGCTTCCAAGACCATCATTTTTGAGGATCAGCAGCAGGAAGAGTTTGTTTTTGAGCTGAGCCTGGAAAACCCCAAGGATTTCAATTGCACGATTGAGATCAATGATGAAGGGATTTCAAGCGATAATCATTTTAGGTTTATCCTGACCCCATTGAGTGATATCAAGGTCAGTGAAATTGGACAGAGGCCAAATCCCTATCTGGCAGCACTCTTCCATTCCGAACCCGCTTTCGATCTTACTTTCATGCCTTTCGGAAACCCGGACCTATCCGTGTTGGAAAGAACCGATCTGCTGATCATTCATGACGGGCATGACTATCAGGATCTTCCGAATGGATTTTTGCAGGGGTTCGTGGAATCAGGTGGGCATGTGATGCTTCTGCCCGACGCGGATTCTTCCTCTATGGCCCTTCGATCTTTTATGAGATCAAACGGATTATCCGGTTCAAAGGTCAAATCGGATCAGGATATCAAAATAGCACCTTTATCCGAAGGAGATCCTTTTTTTGAAGGGGTATTTGATGAGTTCGATAGGCGCATGGATCTTCCCTATATTCAATTGACCAGAGAGCTGGGAGGTTGGGACAGGTCAATTCTGAATTTGCGCAATGAAAAGCCCTTATTGGTCTACGCCAATATTGGCCAGGGAAGGATCTATATGCTGGGTTCACCATTGCTACCTGAGTTTGGAAATTTTGTCAAACACTCGATTTTCGTTCCGGTTTTCTTCCGTTTGGCTGCATTTTCCACCTCATCGGAAGATCAGGCCCTGTTTCAGAGATACAATAGAGAATTTTTGAAGGTGAAGATCTCCGTATTACCGGATGACCAGTTATTCCGCCTTACAGGTGAGGGTATGGAGATCATTCCCAATCAAAGGATAGTCGGGAAGTACGCCTTGCTCTCTACGGAAGGGAGGCCTTTGAAGCCTGGCTTTTTTAACTTGGTTCTTAATGATACGGTTTGCGGTTCGATTGCGATCAATACAGCATCCAAGGAATCCGAGATATCCGCAATCGACTATTCAAAACTTAAGGCTTTTTCCGAAAGCAGAGACAATGTAAGATTCTTAGAAAGCGGGTCTGGTGTCCAAATTTCCAAATCCTATAACATGGATTTTGTGGGAAGACCCCTTTGGAAATATTGCCTTATTTTTGCGTTGGTTTTTTTACTCGCTGAAACGTTGATCATTAGATTTCTCTAAATGCCTTACACCCTAAAGGATGCTCTCATTCTGGACCCCAGATCCAGGTTTTTTCAAAAGAGGGTTGATGTTTTTATAGACAAGGGTAAGATCAGGGATATTTCAAAAGACCTCAAAAAGAAAGGCAAGGTTATTGTCGAGAAGGGCCTTTGTCTCAGCCCGGGTTGGATCGACATGAATGTCAGGATCAATGATCCCGGCTATGAGTTTAAAGAAAGCATCGCTGAAACCTTTGAGCTTGCTTCAAGGGGTGGATTCACACGACTCGTTACGCTTCCCTTTACCGGCCCGATCATTCAATCAAGAGATCTGGTATTAAGCCTGATCGAGAAGGGGAGATCTTTTGGGATCCACGTCCATCCTCTGGCGGCCCTATCTCAGGATTTCCAGGATGAGCGGCTGAATGATCTTCAGGATCTGCTGACAGCGGGAGCCGTGGGCTTCATCGATGGAAGACAACAAGCTGATCCGGAAATGTTCGCAAATGGATTGAGATATTTGAATGACCTTGAAGCGACGATCTTTAGCCAGAGCAAAGACCCAGAATTATCCCGTGGAGCGCAGGTCAATGAAGGCCTGATCAGCACCAAGCTTGGTATGAAGGGATTCTCTGAAGAAGCAGAGACCGTTCAAATCAGAAGAGATCTTGATCTGCTGAGAATGAATGGCGGCAAGCTGCATTTCCCAAAACTGAGCACAATTGAGGGGCTTAGGCTTATTAAAAGAGCCAAATCCGAGGGCCTAAAGGTGAGCTGCGATGTTCCTGCATATCTCTTCTGTCTTGACGAGGATCATCTTGAAGGATATGCGACCAGGTATAAACTGGACCCTCCTTTAAGATCGAAAAAGACGATCAGGGGACTTTCAAGATTTGTAGAGGACGGAACCATCGATGCGATCAGTTCGGCTCATTCTCCACAAGATCCTGAATCTAGGGATCTGGAATTTGATCTTGCCTCTTTTGGCGGAAGGACACTTGAAACATGTTTCCCTTCTTTTTGGACCAGCACGTCCCAGGACCTGAAAAAGGTCAATGTGGCTGAGCTTTTCTCACTTGGCCC
>JANQHS010000034.1 GCA_028282565.1 Cytophagales bacterium
AGAAGTATGGAAGGTCCTGATGGACGTAAAAGGATATCAGGATTGGAACCGGGTCTTGTTACCCGTATCAGGCTCTATCGAAGAGGGTCATGTATTGCCCTATCAGTTGATTCAACCCGGGGGACAAGCTCTGGAGATCAAACTAAAGGTATTAAGATCGACACCCGCCGAACTGCTGAACCAATACGGCGGAGTTCCGGGCCTCTTCACTTTTGATCATAGGTATATGCTGGAGGCCGAAGGGGAGCACACAAAGGTGATCATTCATGAAGATTTTAGAGGGATCGGAGTACTGTTCTATGATGTGCGTTGGCTTGACCAGGCCTATTCGGACCTTCTTCATTCTCTACGCCATCATATCATGAATTCTGCCCCTATTTAAGGCCTGATCAGGCCTTCGGATGACCACATCCGAAAAATATATACAAGCTTCGGAAAATTATATACAAAGTCTGCCCCAGGTCATTGTAAGCTTGTATTGTCAATCATTGAAGATCTAATTCTTATGAGATTCTTATCGAAAATATACATGGGGCTTTTGCTCATCGCAGCAATTGGAATGCTGATCTGGGGGCTTGCCGGATTCTTTGAATACTTCACCGGAATAGTTCCCCTGATCGGCTTACAAAACGCGGCCTATCCGAGCGGTGTTCAATTTGTTCATTGGCTACTCATTACCATTTCAGGTGTTGTGTTCATAACAGGTTACATCGCCCGGTGGAAATGGACCCCAATAGCCATGATCCTGGTATATTCCAATCTGGCCGTATTATGCACGATCCAAACCTTTGATTTCATGTCCGAGCAATGGGGATACTCCCAGTATTTCACGGAAATCGTGATGTATGTGATCCATTCTTTGTTCCTGCTCTTATCCCCGGTTTCAAAATCGCATTTCGGATTTAACCTGGCAGGCAACTAATGAAAAGGGTGATCATTGCAGGAGCCTCAGGCATGGTGGGCACTTTGGTCCTGGACAATTGCCTTGCGTCTACCCGGATTTCGGAAGTGATATCCCTGGTCAGGAAAAGAACCAATACATTGCACCCAAAGCTGAAGGAGGTGGTCGTGGATGATTTCTCGGACTACTCAACACATGCGGATCTGTTCAAAAACATTGATCTCTGCTTTTTCTGCATCGGGGTTTACACTGGGCAGGTACCCGATGATCAATTCAAAAGGATCACGGTCGATTATGCAGTTGAATTTGCCAGTGCGATCAAAGCAAATAGCCCGGCGGCATCCCTATGTTTATTGAGCGGAGCCGGAGCGGATCGCTCGGAAAAAAGCAGTACTTCATTCGCAAGATACAAGGGCATGGCCGAAAACCGGATCTCCGATATGGGTTTGAGTTTTTATGCATTCAGGCCGGGATACATCTACCCCGTAAAAGCCCGAAAAGAACCAAATCTCATCTATAGGATCACAAGAATGTTTTATCCCCTTATAAAGCTCATGGGATCGAATAGCAGCATCAAATCTACCGAGCTGGCCACAGCGATGTTTCGAGTGGCGATGGAAGGAGCAGGGACAGAGGTATTGGAAAACCGTGACATCCTGGAACATGCCTAGAAAACTTGCGTCGAATGGTTATCGGGAATCATTCAATCATTGACAGCAAAATATATACAAGGTTCGGACAAATGTATACTTCGTCGAAATACCAGCGCAATACATTTACCAATGGAAATTTTGGAAAAGCATTGAACTTTTTAACACTAAAAAAAGCATTATGAAAAAATTGGAAAACAAGGTTGCCATTATAACCGGCGCAAGCGGTGGTTTGGGAAGAGCTACTGCCATCGCATATGCAAAAGCCGGAGCCGATGTTGTCATCTGTGCAAGGCGATTGGAGAAACTGGAAGAGGTGGCAAAGATCTGTGAAGAACAAGGGGTCAACACATTAGCCGTCAAGTGTGATGTCATGCAAAAGGAAGACCTGGAGAATCTGGTTGAACAGACCATCTCCAAATTCGGTCGTGTGGACATACTAGTCAATAACGCAATTTCAACAAAGCAGGGAGTTTCGATCATGGACCATACGGATGAGATCTGGAACAACACCGTTACCAGTGGTTTTGAAGCCGTATGGATCCTGATGCGTCTTTGCTATCCACACATGAAAGAGAAGGGAGGACGGATCATCAATGTGTCCTCAGGTGCCGGATTGATCGGCGCCCCTAAATTCGGGGTCTATGCAGGTGTGAAGGCGGCGGTGCACGGGATCACAATGGTCGCAGCTCGTGAGTGGGGTCTCGACAGGATCACCTGCAATAGCATCGTTCCTATATTCTACAGCGATCTCTCCAACAAATTATTCGATGAATACGGCGAGAATGTGGTCAAGGACATTGTTCCCCTCGGATACATCGGTGATGCCGAAGAGGATATAGCGCCGGTCATGGTATTTATGGCCTCCGAGGATTCAAGATACATCACAGGACAGTTGATCAAAGTCGATGGCGGAGGTGATATTCACTTTTAGCCATCATTGGTTTTTTAACGATTAAATAGAACTTATGGCAACTTTAGAAAATGTAAAGGTTGAGAAGATCAAGGCTTCTCATAGGAAGATATACACGGATATTCTTATCGATGCGACCCCCGAACAGGTATGGTCGGTTTTGACCGACACCGGATCCTACAAGAGCTGGTCGACTTTCATGATCGATATTCAGGGCAAGATCCGGGAGGGTGAGAAGATCACCATCGTTTTCAAGGTCAACCCAAAGAAAGAAAAGCTCACTACGATCGATCATACGATATCGGTAGTCGAGAACTCCGAGTTCTACTGGGCGGAAAAGGGTCCCGGCGGCATCAGGGATAATCACCACTTTAAGGTGACTCCGGCTGAAGACGGAAAAACAAGATTCATCCAATCGGATGAGATCATGCAGGGCATCACCTGGCTGATGGGTGGTAATCTTTCAAAGATCTATGCCAGGGGTTATGGTGCATTCAACCGAAATCTCAAGACAGAAGTAGAACGCAGATTCAAAAACTAAAAGAAATGGACTTCAATCTGAAAAATATTCCTTCGCAACAAGGACGGATCGCCATCGTAACAGGCGCGAACAATGGTATTGGATTTGAAACCACTTTGGCCATGGCGAAATACGGCTTCAAGGTGATTATGGCCTGTAGAAATATGTCCAAAGCCGAAAAAGCCAAAACGGAAATATTGCAACGGGTTCCCAATGCTGACCTGGATGTGCTGGGCCTGGATCTGAGCGATCTTGAGAGCGTAAGGTCCTTTGCAAAAGAATTCAAGGATAAATACACTAAACTGGATGTGCTCATCAACAATGCAGGCATCC
>JANQHS010000318.1 GCA_028282565.1 Cytophagales bacterium
TCTGATCGCCGATCACTTCAGGGTCGGTGATCAACTCGCTGACCTCAACAAACCTATGCTTTATGGATTCTAATTTCTCGATCATTGCAATCTGCTTGACGCAAATTTATGAAATGGGGAACTTAGGCTTTTCTACGGAATGTTGATTTTCTAACGAAAGGAAGTACGAGATTATTAGAAATGGTAAGTATGATGTCCAGATATGGTTTTTTGATATTGTTTATCCTGATCGGGACGTGGTCCTGCAGGACTGAAAAGAGCGATGAAAAACAGGAGGGAATATCCGAGGAATTGAGCGATGAAATGGATAACAGAAAACTGAAGAGGGTCAAAGAGGGAGAGATATTGGGGCTGGCATCGGAACTGGGTGCCGAGATCGCTGAAAAATCTCAAAGGGTTTTGGGCGGTAATCTAAAAAAGGCCATGAGTGAAAACGGAGCGGCCTATGCAGTGGAATTCTGTAATGCCAATGCCTATTCTATCCTGGATTCATTGAGAGATCGATATAAGGTGGAGATCAAGAGAGCCAGCCTCAAGGTTCGAAATCCCGATGATGATCCAACGGATCTTGAAAGACAGATCCTTGAAGCCTATCAATACAATATCGAGAGTGGAATAGAGCTGCAGGACAATATTCAAAGGGTGGGGACGGATCAATTGCTTTTTTCGCGGCCTATTGTGATCAAGGATGGAATTTGCCTTTCCTGTCATGGCAATCCCGGATCGGAGATCAACCCAGCCACCCAGGAGAGGATCAAGGAACTCTATCCGGCCGATAACGCAACTGGCCACGAATTTGGTCAGCTCAGAGGCATGTGGAGCATCACATTCGACAAAGGCGAACTGGTGAAAATGTTGTAGTTAGAGAATATTTTGTATTTGTTCCCGAATCTTTTCCAGCTCTTCTTTCATATCTACAACGGACTTCTGGATCTCGGCATGATTTGCTTTGGCCCCCATGGTATTGATCTCCCGTCCCATTTCCTGTGAAATGAAGTTCAGCCTTTTGCCATTGGAGTCCTGTTCCATCACTTCCGTGAAATGATTCAAATGGCTTTTGAGCCTGACCACTTCCTCTTCGATATCGAGTTTCTCCAGGTAATATATCAGTTCTTGTTCAAAGCGATTTTTGTCAACATTTTTCTCGACCAGTTCCTCCAGAGCGCTGTTGATCCTTTCCCGGATCAGGCCTTCTCTTTCCTTCGCCAATTCCTTAACCTTGACCAGTGTTTCAGAGATCTTGTTCAGACTGTCGTCGATGGCATCGGCCAATTTCCCTCCTTCATTGGACCTGAAGTCATGTACCCCGACAAGTGATTTTTCAATGGCGGCCTTGGTCAGCTCCCATTTGAGGTCGATGGCTTCATCTTCAGGGGTTTCGATGACATCGGGCATTCCTAGGGCAATTTTGAAGAGATCGGAGGAATCGGCATCAAGATCCTCCCTGGCACCCATAAGTTCATTGTAGTACTCTTTTAGAAGATCACGATTGATCGAAACCTTAGATCTACTGCTAACCACCTCTCGCCAATCCACGACAAGATTCACCTTTCCACGAACCAGTTTCTTCTGGATCATTTCTCTGATCTCGGGTTCAAATTGATTGAGAACCTTTGGGATCCTCAGATTCAGATCCAGGAATTTTGAGTTCAAACACCTGATCTCCACTTCTGTTGTAAATCCGTTTTCGGAAAGGTTTGTCGATCCAAACCCTGTCATCGAAAGCACCATAAAATCCTTAGTTTTGCCGCTTAATGTTCCAAAGGAAATGAAATTTGGTGTCATAGTATATCCCGGGTCCAATTGTGATGACGATATGTTGTATTTGTTGGGTACCGATCTTGGTCAACCTGTTGAAAGACTATGGCATAAGGATCCTGATCTGAAGGGCTGTGATATGGTCGTACTTCCGGGTGGTTTTGCCTATGGGGACTATTTGAGGGCAGGAGCTATCGCCAGATTTTCACCGGTTATGGAGTCTGTTATTGCTCATGCCAATGCCGGAGGATATGTCTTTGGGATCTGTAATGGTTTCCAGGTACTCACGGAAAGTCATCTTCTTCCCGGTGCATTACTCAAAAATGATCACCGAAAGTACACCTGCAAGAATGTGTTTCTGAAACCGGAGACCTGTGACTCTCTGCTGACCAGGGGAATGGATACTTCCAAGCCCTACCAAATTCCCATCGCTCATGGCGAGGGTCGCTTTTTTGCCGATGAGAGTACCTTAAAGAGGCTTAATGATCGCGATCAGATCCTTTTCAGGTATTGCGATGAAAACGGCCAGGTGGATCAGGGATCAAACCCCAACGGATCTCTTGAGAACATAGCGGGAATCTGCAATGAGAGAAGAAACGTTTTTGGAATGATGCCCCATCCGGAAAGATCTGCGAGCACTGATCTCGGTTGTACCGATGGCCTTGCGGTTTTCCATTCCATCCTGGAGAAAGAACTGGTTTAGAAGTCGTAACCCAGGGTAAAGTAATAGATGGGATCTTCAGCCGTCTGGTAGTTCTCTATACCCCAACCCACATCGAATTTCACATAGTAACCAAACATGGTGGACCTAAATCCAAAGCCATATCCTACGAGGTAAGGGTTGGTATAATTCCTGGTCTTGATCAGGAAGCCGGTGGCGTCAATTGTTTCGGTGTTGAAGGAATTTTCGTTGCTCAAAGGACTTCTGCCCGTCCATGCCGATCCGATATCGGTAAACCCGGCAAGCTGCATATTTCTGAAGAAGCTGCTTGCGATCGGCTTGTTGGATATCACCTGGAAGATAGGGAAGCGCAATTCGATATTGAGAAGGCCAAAATTTTCTCCAAAGGCCTGGTTTAAGGGGAATCCCCGCAATGCGGTGGCGAATTCCGTAAAGAGCAGATCATCATTGTTGTCAAGAGCTCCATCCAGGCCCTGGTCTTCCAAGGGACCCTGGGCGGTACGATCGGAAGTGATAAACCAGTTGTCCATTCCTCCCAGGAGGAAGTTCTTTGGAGCTCTTCCGAAGAATTTTCCAAATGAGAACCTAGTCGCCAGAACAAGTTCCTTGTAAATGGGAAAGAAATTCCTGAGGTCTACGTAGAAGTTTCCGAAGTTCTTATGCTGGGCATTGATCCCCTTGTACTCCTTGACACCAAACTTGATTTTTGTTCCACGGCTCATGTTAATTCCCGTTTCCGAGGAGTTGTCGATCACCACTTCGACCTTGTAACCCAGATAACTGGTTGTAAAATCCGATACCGGCATCAAGCTGACGTTCTGATATTTGGTATGTGCATAGAACGGAGAAACGCTTACCCTAAATGCTTCGGTGATCGGTAGGGAAGCGGTAAATTCTCCTTGGTTGAGCAGATAATTATGAAAGATCGATGAGGATTCGCTGATCGGATAGAAGATCTTCTTGCGGTAATATTTGAATCCGTAATCTACCCTTCCCTTCAGGTAGCGATACTCCGTATAGAAATCCGAGCTTTTGAGGTCGAAGAAGATCGTAGCTCCAAGCTTGAACTTATGATTGCCGAACATATCGGAAAGCCCGTACTCCACCACACCTCCAAGACCTCGCAGGTTGTCGCAAACCAGAGCGGTGATAATGTTCTCTGCCCTGAGTTTATCCTGGCCTTCATAGGGTCCGTAAATATCTATGCTGGACTCCTCGTTTTTTTCAAGCTTTTGAAGGATGTCGGTCTCCGTATCCTTGTTGACCACATCAGCCAGAGACTTTTCCTTCTTTTCACTTTCAAAGATCAGGTCATCGAAATCGATATCCTCGGTATCGATGGCCTCGGGTTCTCTTTCCATGACCTTGTTTAACTGTATGAGATTGTTTTGAATATCGTCTTCATCGCTTAGTCCGAACTTCATTCCTTCTACGATCCAGGTATTTCTGAAGGTCTCATGTTCGGCGATAGAGTTATCGAGGTCGGGGATATTCTGTAAGTATATCAACTCTGAACCTCCGTTATTCATCCTGAAAGCCCATTTATTGGTGGCCTTATTGGCATCGAAATAGAGTACGTTCTGTTGATAGTCCGTGATCTGTCTTTGCACTTTCTCCTCCCTGTCAAGGACATAAAGGTTCAGTATTCCATTCAGGTCCGAGAGGAAAAGGATCCGGTTATCGTCAAGGGGATAGGGCAGGTAATTCTGGAAGTAATTGTTTGTCAGCTTTTCAACAGTTCTGGTCGAGACCTCAGGGTCGAAAAGGTATAGATTGAAATTGTCTGAAAGCTTGAGCTTATCATCTGTTTTGATCCTGAGAGAATCGGTCTTGCGGTTCGACGAAAAAACGATCTTATTGGTCCCCGGAATAAAGCGAGGATGAATATCATCGTATTCATCATTTGTCACCCTCTTGATATTGCCTGACCTTACAGTCATGGAATAAATATCCACCCTGCCAAAGTTTTCGGCACTTATGGCGATCCTTGTCCCGTTATCGTTGAATGAGATGTCGTGGATGTTTGTAAACCTGAAAGCCCTGCTTTTTCTGAGTTTCTTGGTGGAGATCTGATATGAGATCCTTCTGAAGCGGTTGTTCTGAACGTCGATGATATTCAGGTTGTCATTGTTTTGCCAGTCCAGGATCGGCAGGGAGTAATCAACCTTTCTTTCGCTGAAGATATAACCCGAATTGTAGATGTTTTTTTTCTTGCCTGAGATCAGGTCCTGTAGGATCACTGAAACCTTACCCGAATTGTTCTCCGAGTAAGCGATATAGTTACCATCAGGTGAAAATTTGACGTGGTTGTAGCGATGCCCGGATTTGTTCTTTTTGACAAGTCTTGATTCATCCGCCGGCATATCCGAGTTTTCAAGAACCCTTGATGTCATGGAATAGTAGTACTCCTGCCACTCGCGATAGAATGCCTGAAAGGGAATTCCAAGTGTATTTGTAATACTGTTCTCAGGGTTTCTCAGTATCCGGGTCAGATTTAGTATGCTTCCGATATTGTTTTTTCCGTATTGGACGGCAATGTAATTCCAAAGACTCTGGCCTAGGAAACGCGCATCACGACCGGTCAGACCTCTGAGTGTTCTTACCTTACCGGTAGCGAACAGATCCCTGACATGATCGTCCATTTCAATGCTCCACCCCCTTGCGGAATACTCGGCGGCTCCTTCCACGAACCAATCGGGAAGCGAGAGCAGATAGGAACTCTGGATCACATCTTTGAAGCTTCCGCCATACATCATTTCATTGATCAGGGTTTTTGAGACTCCGTATTTGATCTCCTGAATGAATTCTTCATTGGTGCCAGGAAAAGGGATCTCTACCGAATGGGTCACAAAATTGGTCTCGCCCCCAGCCCGGTAGTACTGGATCTTGAAATCAATATTGCTTTGGCGCAGATCTGACCTTGAATTGTAGATGAATAATCTTATCCGCGTATAAGGTGTAAAGCCGATCAGATCTGAAATATCATCAAAATGTGACTCAGCCAGTTCCGTGGCAAACCTGGCATGCTTTTGACCGCCTTCATAATAGTAGATCTCGAAATTGTCGGAAATGAAGACGTCCCAGTCTATATTCTTGGTCTGGACCCGGTTTTTTCCATAGATCTCGTTTGCATGCTGGGCATTGGCCCAAAATGATATTAGCGCGAATAGCAGAAAGTAGCTGTATCGTAAAACTTTTTCCAGTCTATGATTGAGATCAACCTTCAAAAAACGTAAAAAACCGCGTTATATTAACCTCTTCAGGGATTAGTTTGCCCTCAGATAAATGGTCGACTAAAATTTGGGCAATAAACGGGCCAAGGGACACCCCTTTCGAACCTAAACCGTTCAAAATCAGGATTTGTTCATGTTTTGGATGCCTTCCAACTATGGGTCGACGATCCGATACCGTAGGCCTGATGCCCACCCGATGATGTTTGATGTTATAGCTCTCCCTGAAAAAGAGCTTAAATCGATCTTCAAGATAGTCCCTGGCCTTGAGGGTTCTGCGCAATTCAAGATCCTCTCTGTCATATGTTGCTCCCAGCAAGGCAGTCCTTTTACCAATCGGAAACATGAATACCCGCTTTGTTACGATGACCGGCTCTAAATCGAACTCGGTTTCGATCTCCAATAATTCGCCTTTGGTCAGGCTAAAGGGTAGCCATTGAAAGAAGGGATTTTGTCTTACCCCCGGTCCCTCGCAGAAAACTATCTTTCTTGAGGTGATATCCTTCCACCGAACGGAATTCTTTTCCAAAACGAGGTCCTTGGGCTCAAGGACTTCATCTTCAAGGACATTATTCTTCCCGATCATTTGCCTTCCGGCTTCGAGAAAAGAGATGGTGTTCAGATATCCTCCTTTTTCCACGTTTATACCCCCGTATCCTTCATCAAAGTATGAGGGCAATTCATATGGGTCGTCTGAGATGAACGGGTTGGGCTTGGAAGAATCCCAGTCGTTGGAGGCCTTAACATTTGGAAAAAGGCGAACAAGTGGCAGCGAATGGAAAAACCTTGTTCCTTGCTCTTTTTCGATTCTCGGGTAGAAGTCATGCAGGGTTTCGAAAACCTCAACGGCCTTCCAGGTCGTGACAAATTTCCTTCCGGTTATGGGATTAAAAAGGCCGGATGCGACGGTTGAAGAATGGTTTTGACCAAAGGAGTCAACCAGGAGTATATTCATTCCCTTTTTTTGGGCTTCTATTGCCAGGCAGGTGCCTGCAATTCCACCACCAACAATTATCAGGTCTTTGGTTTGCGAAGTGGCCAATTCAATATTTTTGAGCTACAAAGAACTAAGGAATTGCTAAAAGTCCATTCATTTACATTCAACCCTTTTCAGGAGAATACATACGTCGTTTCCCGGGAAAACGGGGATTCCATTATTATCGATCCGGGTAACTATTTTCCGGAGGAGGACCAGGAAATCGGATCCCATATTGACGACCATAATCTCAAGCCTATCGCGATCTACAATACCCATGCGCATATCGATCATGTTTTGGGGATCAATTACCTGAAGGATAAATATCGCATACCCCTGTATATTCATGAAAAGGATCTTGAATGGCTTAGAGCCGTGAAGGCATATGCACCAAACTATGGATTTGAGGATTTTCAGGAGGTTGAACATAATGGGTTTTATGGTGAACAGGACAAAATTTTCGATGGGGAGGATGAGTTGGAGGTGTTGTTCCTACCCGGTCATTCACCCGGCCATACCGCGTTGGCAAATCATAATGGGAGGTTCGTTATCGCAGGAGATGTCCTTTTTGATGGTAGCATTGGTCGAACCGATCTACCCGGCGGAGATCATGACACCTTGATCTCATCGATTCAGAACGTGCTTTTCAAGCTTCCCGGCGACTTTGTAGTTCATTGTGGTCATGGCCCTGCTACCAGCATAGAAAAAGAAAAGGAAAGCAATCCCTTTGTAGCCATAAAATGAACCCATTGAAAAAGCAGATACCAAATCTTTTTACCCTGGGAAATTTGCTTTCCGGTTGTGTCGGAATTTGGATGGCCATTGAGGGAAACATTGATCTGGCGGCTTATGCCATGCTGGCAGGAATGGGGTTTGACTTTTTTGACGGTTTTTTTGCCCGTAAACTTGGGGTAAGCGGAGAATTTGGGAAACAGCTGGACTCGCTTGCTGACATGGTCACTTTTGGGGTCTTACCTGCCTTCCTTGCCATGTGGACTTTAGAGAATGGTTCATCCTTTGGGATCATTGAACCGAGGCATGATAGCGGTTTTTCCCTTTTGGGATTAATACTCGCTCCTGCTGCGGCTTTCAGGCTGGCCAGGTTCAACGTGACCGAGCAGGAATCGGGTTATTTCTTTGGCCTTGCTACACCGATTACCGCACTATTCTTTGCCTCGCTGGCCTGGATCTTGTTCAACAGCAAAGAGCGCTTCCTTTTTTTAACCTTCAATGAGTCAATGACTTTAATGGTCCTTCTGGCATCTTATCTGATGAACTCGAATATCAAACTCCTTGCTTTGAAGTTTGACGGGTATGGACTAAAGGATAACTGGCCAAAATACTTGTTGCTTGTACTGGCTCTTGTACTTTTTGTTTTTCTTAATTTTGCAGCGTTTCCCATAATTGTGGTTACCTATTTCGTGATTTCATTAATCGATAACTCCATATGAAGTTTTTTGCAGAGGTTGAAGTAATGCCCCACAAGGAGATCCTGGATCCTCAGGGAAAAGCGGTGAAACTTGGTCTTCAGAATCTGGGAATCGAAGAAGTGGATGATGTCAGGGTTGGTAAGCAGATCAATCTTACCTTAAATGCTGAAAATGAGGATGAAGCGAAAGAAAAAGTTGAAAAAGCTTGCAAAAAGTTACTTGCAAACGTCATTATGGAGTCATATAGCTATAAAATCACTCAATCCTAGAAACTTTTTGCAATAAAATCCGATTATACCAGTTAAGTATCTAATCCCCGAGGCCTATAAAAGGAAACTACTAGTTTAATTGGTCCTACATGCGGAATATCTTAAAGGCTTTTACAGGCTTTTCATTTGTTTATTTAATGGCGGTTACAGCAGCTCTTGCCAAAACAGGCGAGGTCCATATTCATTGGTCATCGCAATCCGGGGAGGTGTATCTGGATGGTGAGGCCAGAACTGTAATCGAGTTCGAGGGATCAAAAGTCGAGGATAGCAAAAGTCTTCTTCCGCTTTACAGAACACAATTTGAAAATGAGATCTTAGCCTGGTATGGTATAACAGATCCGGTGTTTGCTCCTCTGAACGATTGGGAAGCGGCACATGTCAACAAAAGCGACCTGGGCGCAGAGATTCGCCCCAAAGTGGAGGTTCAATACTCCAGAGGCCAGCCTATTTCGTTTGTTTCATTTGTTCCATTAATGGTCAATCCGGTCACAAACAGGGTTGAGAAGTTGGTTTCTTTCAAATACACCTATATCCCCGGCCAAAGTCATAGTTCGGGGATCAATGCTCATGTTTACAACTATGCCCCAAATTCTGTTCTGGCTCAAGGCGACTGGATCAAAATGGGTATCAGTAAGGATGGCGTCTATAGAGTTACATATGACCAATTGGTTCAGAGAGATGGAGGCTATGCTGGAATTCCGGTAGGAGAGATCAGGGTATTCGGAAATGGTGGTGGTATGCTTCCTCAAAAGAATGATGACCCCAGGATCGATGATCTCAAAGAGAATCCGATCATGGTCAAAGATATAAATGGTAACGGTGCCTTTGATCAGGGAGACTATATCGTTTTTTATGCCGGGGGACCACATGAGTGGGTTCTACAGGAAAAGGGTCGTTACCTACAACAACAAAACATCTATTCCGATACGAGTTTTTACTTTATCACACATACACCTCAGACCCAGGGATTACGGATTCAAAGTCAGACGGCACCTTCGGGAAATCCCCAGTCCGATTTTCGTTATTTCGATAATCGTCTCCAGCACGAACAGGACTTGAACAACCTGATCCAATCGGGAAGAGAATGGTATGGAGAGATATTTGATTT
>JANQHS010000373.1 GCA_028282565.1 Cytophagales bacterium
CGGGGGCTAGATATATGGAAGAACCCAACATATCATCCACCATGACTTGGGTCAATGAATTGTATACAAGACTGGTATAAGGCTGTAGCGTTCCATAGATCCCAGGAATGAAATCACTGTAGATCCTGAGGATCCCATCCTGAACCCCATAGGCCAGATCAAGATTTCCATCTCGATTAAAATCGGCTACCTGCATATTGGCAGCCTGATTCGCAAAAAGGCCTCCAATTCCGCCTAGGCTTGACAATTCAAACTTCCAGAGCGGGTTGCCATTGGTCCCCTCATTGATCAGGTAATTGATGACCCCAAAGGTATTTCTCCCGATCATAAGGTCATTGACACCATCACCGGTAAGATCCGCAAAATGTGGATTATCATAGGGTAATAAGAGGGTATCCATCCCACCGTAATCAAGTGGATTTCCGGGGTCAAAGATCATTTGACCATCTTGTACTCCTTGATTCTCATAATACTTAAATACATCATCTATCCCATTGTTGCCAATGGCCACGATGGCCATATCTGTAATCCCATCACCAGAAAAATCCTCAAAAATGGGGCGGATACTCCAATACTCTTGCGAAACCAGAGATAAGAAATTGGTATCGATTTCCGTGAAATGTGGATTCAAGGAATCGCCGGTATTTTCCAGATAGTTGAGATTTGAGATGAAATCACCATCCAAATTTCTTCCTCCATTACCCACAAACAGGTCCAAATCACCATCACCGTCATAGTCTGCCAGGGCGGGATAGGAAAACTCTCCTACATCATACATCTCATCCTGCAGGAAGTTCCTTTTTTGAAATTGAAAGTTCGGACTATCCACCTGAGAAACGTCCTTGTAGTACCAAACACTTTCATCAAGGCGGTATATATTCCCGAAGTTGCCAGGGGTATTTGCCACAACGATCAGGTCATTGCGCCCGTCAAAATCAACATCAGGGTTGAACATCGCAGGATAAAAGAAGCCTAGTGCAGATTTGTCGTATCGAGGAAACCCGGACCTGGCACTGTCCATTTTGGCAAGATTGGAGGTTCCCTTATTCCTCATAACCACAACCGGTTTACAACCAACATCTCCCAACAGAATATCCAGGAGACCGTCGTCATTCAAGTCCAGATGAAGGCTGGTCGAGCCTGCATGAAACGCCTTATTGGAGCAATAGTTTGCGGTTCCGTTCACAAGACAATTATCATCAAGGTCAATGTCATACTTTCCGCAGTCGGCACATTCATAAAAACGCCCCCAACAATACTCATCGAGCACATAGATCATGCTATCGCAATTCCCGTTGATCTCCATAGACATGTTCTTGAAGTACCTCAAAAAACCTCCATTGAGCCACTCAAATGCAAGGATATCGGTGTCTCCATCACCATCAGCATCCAGAATGGAAGGATAATCCCCCTGATTGATCAGCAGATTGCTGCGGCCCAAAGAATCCAGATAGAAAAGCCTTTCAACGAATATTCCCCAGTTGTAATATCCCAAGTTGTCAATTGCCTTATACACAGTTGGTCCTGCAGCACCATAGGCATAGATGTCCTTGACCCCATCACAATCTGCATCGGCAACAACGATCCAGCCATCATTGAGATCAGGTAGCGTTGATTCGAATCTTGGGTCATATAGCCAATTGGTATTGGAGTTATTGATAAAAGTGTGAAAGTCATATCCTGACCGATCGTAGATCAAAAGATCTTCCAGGCCATCCCTGTTCAGATCGATATTCTGTATCTGTGGAGAATTTAACCCCCGACCCCAGGGAATTCCCAATGTATCCCCTCCTCGAATGATCTTTGGAGATTGTTCCAATTGATACCCGAATGCCTGTGCCCCGGCCTTCTCGGACCGAAAAAGAAGCATCAATAGCCCAAAGAGGAGCAATTGAAAGAAGGTCTGTACAGATAGCGCAACTCTCATCATATTTGTATGTAACACAAAAATAGAATGTAAAATGTTCTTGAAAGGTTTAAGGCCTGAAGAATGCCACCCTATTCCTCAGAATAAAGGTCGAAATTTTGTCCGATTTCAAGGTTACTTTTTGCTGATTTTCAGAACCTTTATATAGGTACAACGTTTAATTCTGGAAATTCCAAACTATCCAAAAGGCCCGTCCAGCACCCATTAACTGTCCTATCTAATTATTGTTGGTTATGAAAAAAATTTACACTTCCCTGTTGGTCATTTTAGTCCTTTTCGAGCTAAGCGCACAAGACAATGTAGGTATAGGAACCACCACTCCCAACCCCAATTCAATTCTTGAGCTGGTTTCTTCGGATAAAGGGTTCCTGATGACCAGATTGAATTCCGCAGACACTTCCGTGATCGGAAACTCAGGCATCAATACCGGTATGATGTTTTATGCATCCGATGTCGGACAGTTCATGTTCTATGATGGAACAAAATGGGAGTCGCTCAGCATTGGGACAAACTATTGGGGAAGTTCGGGTAATGATATCTATAATCTGAATAGCGGGAATATTGGCTTCGGAACCAACAATCCACTGTACGATTTACATCTGGAGGGGAACACCTACTCAATGCGATTGAAGAGTACTCAATCGACCGGGGCAGCGGCTACGGAGATCTACTTTGGAAGAGACAACGGGGGAGGTGGATTTCAAACGACCGGATTTATCAATGACCCGGGCTCGGGGGATTATTTACAGATCGGCTCGCCTTTCTTCCTCCAATTCAACACCAATTTTGCCGCACGCATGACCATTGATAATGCCGGTAATGTCGGCATTGGCGTTACCGGTCCATCAGCAAGGCTCGATGTTGATGGCAGCATAAGATTCAGAAGCCTGGGAGGAAATGGTGATCAGATCGTCGTTGTGGATAATAATGGAGATCTGGATACTGTGAGCCTTGCCAACACCCTTTTATGGGGCGTAACAGGTGATGATATTTACAATCTAAACTCCGGTGGGGTCGCCATAGGAGGGCCTTCTACAACCTTAAAGTTTCAGGTAACGGACATTACTTCCGGGACAAACCCGACTATGGCGGTTTCAAATTCGGATGGTTCCGGTGATGTAGGATATGGAATGGGCAACTCCGGCAGCGGTCAATCTTATGTGATCGGGATCGATGGCAGCGATGGGGATCTTTTCAAAATATCCAACGGGGGTTCATTGGGTACAAATGACAGAATTACTATTGAACAAAGCGGGAACGTTGGAATCGGAATAAATGCAAATATGATCTATAGGCTGTACAATTTTGTGCCGAATACCAATAGCACCACCCCATATGGCATTTACAATTCGCATAACTATGTCGGAGCTGGAACCAAATATGGGATCTACAATTTGGTCAGCACAGATGGAACAGGCACCAAATACGGACAATACAACGACATCATTCAACCCGCTGGAGAGGCAAGCCCCATGGTGGGTGTTTATAATAACCTAAATCACGACGGAACCGGAGCTGTCTACGGGGTTTACAACAGTGCCCTCGGCGCGGCTACTTCGGGAAATATATACGGTATTTACAACACGGGAGAGGATTACAACTACTTTTCCGGATTTGTTGGGATCGGAACCACAAATCCAGTCAATCGACTGGATGTCGAAGGCGGCGTCGCTATCGGCTCCTCTTATTCTGGCTCAATCGTCGCTCCCTCCAATGGAATGATCGTGCAGGGAAATGTTGGTATCGGGAACAATGCACCTGATCAATCACTGGTCGTAGGAGATCCGCAAGGTGCCGGCTGGATCTTTCCGGCGGTCACTGTGGGATCCGCTGCCAGTGGTGGTGCGGTTCAGATCGGCAGTTCAACAAACTTTTTGTCCATTGATGCCAGCAATACCTTTTCAAGAGCAAGATTCAGGGTGACGGATGCCGGAGGTATCGGCCAGGGAGATCTCCAGTTTTTGGTTGGTGGCATCGGTATAAATGAAGCTGCGCCCTTGAATGAACTTGATGTCAATGGATCGGTTGTCATCGGTGCTTCCTATGCCGGATCAAATACAGCACAGCCCAACGG
>JANQHS010000397.1 GCA_028282565.1 Cytophagales bacterium
GTTTCCGGGTTTAGGGCTTCTGAGGTCTTTGGAATGAATTCCCTGATAAGATTTCCGTATTTGTCTTCAATTCTTTCGATGTAGTAGGGTTCAACCCAAATTCCATTGTTTGCAAAGGTTGAATAGGTGCCGATCAGTTCGAATAGGGAAACATCACTGGTTCCAAGGCATAGGGAAGGAACTGCATCCAAGTGAGATTGAATGCCCAACTTCCTGGCATAGTCAACCACAACCTCCACACCCACTCTTTTTAGCAAATTCGCGGTGGCGGAATTCACCGATTTAGCCAATGCCTCTCTCAATGTCATTTTTTCATAAGAAAACCGACTATTGGCATTCTTGGGTGTATAGCTGTCACCGGTAGGCAGCACGAAGGTGACCGGAGCGTCTTCTAGTTCAAAACACGGGGAAAAACCATTGTCAATTGCTGCGGTATATACAACCGGCTTAAATGTGGAGCCGGGTTGCCTTTTTCCTTGCTTCACATGATCGAATTTGAAGTATTTATGATTGATTCCTCCGACCCATGATTTTACATGGCCGGTGTGAGGATCCATGGCCATAAAGCCTGTATGGAGGAAATGGCGATAGTACTTGAGTGAATCCAGGGTGCTAAAGGTGGTATCCACCTCGCCTTCCCAGGAGAATACTCGCATTTTCTTCTTCTTGTTCAAAAAGTACTGAATGCTGTCGGGGTACTGATCATACCTCTTGGCCAGACTGCGGTAATAGGGGGTTTTCTTAATCGAGTTTTCTATGTAGTCCTTTAGTGGTTTGAATTCCTCATCGACCCAGGGCTCTTTCCCGGCCCAATGTATATTAAATGTATCCTGAAGTTTTGCCATCCATTCAGACACAGCTTTTTCAGCCATACCCTGGAGGCGAGGGTCGATCGTGGTATATATCCTTAATCCATCTGCGAAAAGGTCATAGCCGTTCTTTTTGCACCAATTCATCAATTCTACCTTAACCCTTGTCCTGAAATAAGGCGCCTGACCTTTGTTCTGGTTTTCAACTCCATAGTTATCCAGATTAATGGGAAGAGCCACCAGTGAATCATGCTCCTGCTCAGTCAGGAATTCGTACTTCTCCATCTGATTCAATACCTGATTCCTCCGATCAAATGATTTATCGTAGTTATAAACGGGGTGCAACCAACAGGTCCAACCCCGTTTATAACTACGATAAATCATTTGATCGGAGGAATCAGGTATTG
>JANQHS010000421.1 GCA_028282565.1 Cytophagales bacterium
AATTCCTTGTCGATAAAGAACTTCGGGATCAACGAAGCAAACCATAAATACTTCTTCAAATTGAATTTGTAAAAGAGCTTGGTCCACTCCCGGTTGGTCTGCACATAATCCAGTCGACCACTGCTGTAATAGACATTCTTGAAATAGGGCTCCGCAACCCTGTCCACATGTTCATGGCCATAGGGCAACCAGGAATCCGGATTATGCTTGGTCAGCAATGCAAGGATATACTCGCTGGAATCCTTTGGCGCGTTGATATCAAACTGATCATAGGGGATCATATTCTTGGAGAAGGTCATAGTCTGCATGTAGAACCTTCCTCCCGGATCAAGCAGGTTGGATACATGCTTGAAATAATCATCATAGACAGCATCCTGCCTGCCGTCAACATAATCATCTACCGTAGCACAATGTTCGAAGCTCCCGAAGGCGGTTACGGCATCGAATTTTCCATAATCCTCAGGCTTTACATATCTGGCATCCTGGAGATAAACCTCAAGACCGTTTTCCCTACAGGCATTGACCTGGCCCTGGCTCAGGTTCACGCCTATACCATTGGCTCCGATCTCATCCTTGATGAACTTCAGAAATCCACCCCAGCCACAACCAAGATCCAAGACCTTGCTTCCTTTCTTGATCCCAAGCTGGTCACATACGAAGCGGTATTTCTTGATCTGTGCTTGCTCCAGGGTCATGGAAAAATCCCCTTCCCACATGGCATTGCTGAAATGGGCATTCTCCCCGAGGCTCAGCCTGATGAACTTATCTAGGTTGGTATAGGTAAAGTCCATCTCCTTGGCCTTATCCCATTCCTCTCCATCCTTGGAGGCAACACTGGTCCCTTCCCAGGTTCCATCAGGTTTTTTTACATCGGTCACTCCCGGGGTTGTGGGAGTAGTAGGTTTTGGTGTAGAAGTTTCAGAGCTCATTCTTCAAAGGTTTTAGCTTGTTAAAATATTAAGGAGTAAAAAGAAATGCCAACATAATCCAGCAATTTCTCTTGCAAACCAAAAACCGGAAATCAGGAATATGCCTCATTTCCAAGGCAAAAAGGGCCAAAATCTGTACATATTATGATGCATTTACGAGAGGATCACCGCTGATCACATTTTTTGAAATTGCCTCCCGGGTTTTTCTGAGTTTTATGTGCCGGACCTCCCATTACCGGGGAGCGTTTCATTTCAAAATGATCGAATCCCATAAAGAATACAGACCTTCAACAAAGCTCAACGACTATGTCAAATGCTATTGGATGCTCTCCAAAGCCGAAAGCATGTCATGGCAAAAGATCCGATTTGTCCCGGATGGCAACCCGGAATGGATCTTCATAACCGGAGGTCGGCCGGAGTTCTACTTTTCCAACGGATCAAGGCAAAGATCTCATGAAGCCATTTCTCTGGGACAATTCAGTGGTCATTTGGATCTGCATTTTCCCCCGGCACAAACCACCCTTTTCGGGATCAAGTTTCAACCCTATGGGGCATACCATATTTGGGGCCAGGACATGGACAGATTTTCAAACCGGGTTCAGGATCTTTCCAATCTCCGGGCAACACTTGGGGATCAGATCCGCGCTGTACTCCATACGGATCATTCCATCGAGAAAAAGACAAAAAGGCTCGACCCTCTGATCAAAAAGGCAATTCAGGGGAAACCGGACAAGAATCTTGTTTTCGCCATCGAAAAGATGAAGTCTCAGCATCCCGGAACCACCCTCTCCGCTATTCAGGAGAGTCTGGGCATTTCAGATCGCCGACTTGAGCAGCTTTTCAAATCGGAGATCGGACTTTCCCCCAAGGCCTATTTCAAGATCCAAAGAATTCGCAAAGCCGTTTCCACCCTGCAAAACAACCCGGAGAGATCATTGACAGAATTAGCCAATATGTTTGATTACTACGACCAAAGTCATTTCATCAGGGAGATCAAACAATCCACTGGATACACCCCTGT
>JANQHS010000425.1 GCA_028282565.1 Cytophagales bacterium
GATCTCAAAGGTTTGCGGGGGGATTGGTCTGTCACTCGCAGCTCATAACAGCCTTTGCACAGGTCATATCCTGACCGAGGCCAATGAAGAGCAAAAGAAAAAGTATCTACCCAAATTGGCTTCCGGAGAATGGATCGGTGCCTGGGGACTTACCGAGGTCGGAACCGGATCCGATGCCATGAACATGGCAACCACAGCCAGCCTCGATGGAGATGAGTGGGTGCTCAACGGTTCGAAAAACTTTATCACACATGGGATCAGCGGTGATGTAGCCGTGGTGATTGCCAGAAACGGTGAGAAAGGTGATTCCCATGGTATGAGCGCCTTTATCGTAGAAAAGGGAACGCCCGGTTTCAGTTCCGGACATAAGGAAAACAAGCTTGGGGTCAGGGCCTCTGAGACGGCCAGCTTATACTTCGACAACTGCAGGATCCCCAAGGAAAACCTCATAGGAAAAGTTGGGGACGGATTCATACAATCCATGCGGGTTCTGGATGGGGGAAGAATATCCATTGCCTCTCTTTCACTCGGAATAGGCTTCGGGGCCTATGAAGCAGCCCTGGCTTATAGCAAGGAAAGGAATCAATTCGGAAAACCGATCTCAGCTTTCCAGGCTATTTCATTTAAGCTTGCCGATATGGCCACCAAACTCCAGGCAGCAGAACACCTGACCTATGATGCCGGAAGGCTTAAAGACGCCGGAAAGAAGGTCACCAAGGAGTCGGCTATGGCCAAGTACTATGCCTCTGAAGTGGCGGTAGATGTCAGTATGGAAGGCGTTCAGATCCATGGCGGGTACGGATATACCAAGGATTTCCCGGCAGAAAAATACCTGAGAGATTCCAAGCTTTGCACCATAGGAGAAGGTACCAGTGAGATTCAGAAGTTGGTTATTTCTAGGGAGATATTGAAGTGAGAGTGGCGATCTAGTTCTCCAGATTTTTGATCATTGAATACTGCGTTCGTGAAAGCTCTTCTGACTTTGAAAAAAGCTCCTTAAATCGTTGGTCTTCTATAAAATCGTTTTCATAAAGGAATTCAAGCAAATCGCTCTTCGATCTACGCTCCCTGCTATAGCTCGATTTGTGCCCAGGGCGGGAGTCGAACCCGCACGCTCATACGAACACATGGCCCTCAACCATGCCTGTCTACCAGTTCCAGCACCTGGGCAATAAAGCATGCAAAACTAGCTAAAAATATTTCTCATTTAATGTGGCGGAGGATTTAGGCTAACCTAATTTTACAGCATGATCTCCCCTAACCTGATCATCGTCGCAGCGGGAACCCTGATCATGGCGCTAACCTCTTCTTTGGCAGGCACTTTCGTCTTCCTGCGAAAAGAATCCTTGCTTGGGGATGTTCTTTCACATGCGGTTTTTCCCGGGGTATGCATCAGTTTCCTGATCTCCGGACAAAAGAATAACCTCAGCATGTTCATCGGTGCTTCGATAACAGGGGTCATCGCGATCGCACTAATCCAGTACCTGGGCAAGCAGCCGAAAATCAAACAGGATGCAGCACTGGCCTATGTGTTGTCCACCTTTTTCGCTATGGGTATCATCATACTCAGCTTTATGCAAAACCTGGGAATCAGTGGACAATCGGGCTTGGAGACCTTGCTTTTCGGCTCGGCGGCTTCCATACTGCTCTCGGATTTTTGGTTCTTCATTCCGGCATTTATCATCGTTATTACCCTTTTCACCATCTTCTATAAGGAACTTAAACTGGTTTCATTTGACCGAAAGTTTGCTCTGATCTCGGCAATACCCACCGGGATCACCGACCTGGCGATCGGAACCATGGCATTGCTGGCCATCATAACCGGGATCCAGGCCATGGGTGTTGTGTTGATGGCCGCCTTGATGATCATTCCTCCCACCATCGGCAGGACCATGTCCGGGACCTTGAAAAATATGCTGATCATCTCCTCTCTGGTCGCGATCCTTGGCAGTCTGATCGGAACCTTTTTATCCGCTTCTATCGAGGGAGCACCTACCGGACCATGGATCGTGCTCGTTTTAGGATCCCTTGCAGCCATATCATTCGTTTTCTCTCCGAGTCGCGGATTGATTGCCGGAAGAATGAAAACACTTCGGAGGGAGATGAAGATCAACTCAGAGCATATTCTAAAGACCATCTATAAAAGCGATGATGCATTCGCGGCATCAGCAGCTCTTGGCGAGAAAAGAGCGATCAGATCCCTGCTTAAAGCAGACCTGGTCAAACTTCAGGATGGAGCATATCATCTGACCGAAACGGGGACGGAAGAAGCAAGACGCCTGGTACGACTTCACAGGCTCTGGGAATTGTATCTCACCAAGAAGATGGGCATCAAACCGGATCATGTTCATGAGGAT
>JANQHS010000449.1 GCA_028282565.1 Cytophagales bacterium
ACGGAATGCAATTCACCATTGAGGAGCTCCTCGCTACGGAGGATCCCAACATGGTTTTTGTCAAGTACAAAGGCAGGATCAGGTTGAAGGACAATGCCGGTTTTTATGAAAATGATTATTACTCCACCTTCCGTTTCGACGGCGACGGACTGATCCTGGAGTATGTGGAAATATTTAATCCCATAGTCGCTGCGCGTGGCTTTGGGCTTCTCGATCAAATTAAATAAGCAGATATGAAAAAGATCATCATGGTGCTCGCAGCGCTGACCTTGCTGTCAGGATGCAAGCCAAACAATTCAAACGAAACCGAACAAGAACAAATGGAAATGAAAAAAGTAAGATTTAGCAGCGAAGGGGCCGAACTGGTTGGCAACCTCTTCCTTCCCAAGGATTTCGATCCTTCAAAAAAATATCCGGCCCTGGTGGTTTCCGGCAGTTGGACGACCGTAAAAGAGCAAATGGCGGGTCTATACGCAAGAAAGCTTGCCGATGAGGGATTCATCACCCTGGCCTTTGATTTCAGAAATTTTGGAGAAAGTGAAGGTGAACCAAGGTTCTATGAGAGCCCGCAATTAAAGAAGGAAGACGTCCGAAATGCGGTTTCATTTCTGGAGACCGTCCCCGAAGTGGATGCCGAAAAACTCGGAGCCTTTGGCGTCTGCGCCGGGGCCATGTATACGCTGATGGCGGCCTCAGAAGATGACAGGATCAGATCGGTGGTCACCACCGCTTCCTGGTTGCATGATGCCGAGGCGGTAAAGCTCTTCTACGGGGGAGAAGAAGGAGTTCAGAGCAAAGTCGATGCCGCCAGACAGGCCAAAAAAGTCTATGCCGAAAGCGGAGAGGTTGAGTACATCCCGACGATCTCCACCGAGGACCCTTCGGCAGCCATGTACGGGCCTTATGACTATTATTTAAATCCGGAAAGAGGCGCCATTCCACAATGGAGCGCCGATAAGTTTGCCGTCATGTCCTGGGAAGACTGGTTGACGACCGACCCCATGCCCACAGCATCGGCCTTGGACAAACCAACATTGATGATCCATTCCGACGGCGCAGTACTTCCTCAATACACCAGGAACTACTTCGAAATGATCGCCTCCGAGGACAAGAAACTCCACTGGATGGAAACAGATCTGGAGTCTCCTTATCATCAGTTCAGTTATTATGATCAGGACGCCGAGGTGAACGAATCCGTGGTCGAAGCTTCGCGCTGGTTCCATACGAAGATGTAGGCCTTGAGGAGCACTCATTCAAAAAAGGGAGGCCCGGGCTTCCCTTTTTTTATTTGAAAACTGATATTCACTTCATGAAGACTCCTCTCCTTCCACCGGCCCCTAACTCAATTCAGAAAGGAATTCCTTTAACGTCTGTGCTTGAAAGGCCCGCGATAGAACAGCTGGCTGCCAACCTGTCCATCGGTGATGCTGATTTCAAAGCCGATGGGTTTATTGAAATGTCTTGCGATGGGCTGGAACCCCTTTCGATCAAGGAAAGGGCGGCTCATATTGCCGAAGCGATGAAGGCTTTCCTTCCAAGGCCTTATTCAAAGGCGATCCAGGCGATCCTTGCTTCACTTACCCCGGCCCGAAAGGAGACTACGGACCTGGGAATGGCAGTGATGTTCTACATGCCGCATGCCAGCTATATCGAAAAGAACGGATTGGATCTGGACTACAATGATGGAAAGGATCCGTTTGATGTTTCTATGAGCGCCCAATATGAGTTGACAAAAAGGTTTACCTCCGAATTTTCGATCAGGCCATTTATCATAGATCAACCTGAAAGGACCTTTGAAGTGCTTTATACATGGATGAAAGATCCTGATCCCCATGTGCGAAGATTATGTTCGGAGGGAAGCAGGCCACGTCTCCCCTGGGCGCAAAAGATTGATGCTTTGGTCAAAGACCCCCAACCATCGCTGAGGATACTCGACGAGCTTAAGGATGATGACGATCTATATGTCAGAAGAAGTGTTGCCAATCATGTCGGAGATATTGCCAAGGACCATCTGGAGCTCGCATTGCGGCTTTGTGAGAATTGGCTGGAAGGCGCTTCAAAGGAGAGGAAATGGGTAATCCGTCATGCCCTTAGAAATCCGGACAAGAAAGGCATCACAGAAGCAAGTCAATTGAGGAGCAAGGCGAAATAGGTCGGTTCCTTTTATGAAGCCCTTTCTCTCGCTACACTAGCAAAGTATTAACTATATTTCGTAGCGAAGCAA
>JANQHS010000076.1 GCA_028282565.1 Cytophagales bacterium
CGGAAGGATTCCCATGAATTCATTGATGCCTCCGGAAATAGACATGATCCCCCCACCCAGCGAAGCCGCCATCCCGGCTACCAGAGCAAAGAGGCAAACGATATCGGCCATCGTTCCAATAGGGCCATGAGCATTTTTTCCGAGCAACGGAAAAAGAAGTGTGGAGACCCTGAAAGGTTGATTCCTATTATAAAATCCTATCGCGAAAACGAGTGCAGCAATGGTATAGATCCCGTAAGGGATCAGGGTCCAATGCATAAACATGGTCGACATGGCAAAGGCCCTGGGATCTTGAATCTTCTCCGGCCCCTCGTGAACATGGAAAATAGGTTCGGCAACACCCCAGAACAGTATCCCTGTTGCTATGGTGGTACACAGGGTAATGGAAAACCATTGCCAGCGACTCAGGATCGGTTTTGCATCCTTTCCACCTATTCTGAGTTTGGACAGTGAAGAAAAGTAAGCGAACAGTAGGATCAGTAGAAAGGATAAGGTCGCTCCCAGGAAAAGAAAATCAAATTTCTCCAGTATCCAATTATTGGCATTCGAAATGCCAAGAAGGAAATTCTCGGCGTCGATAAGACTGAACAACCCGCTTCCTAACAAGAGAATGACAGGAGGGAAAAAAACCCAGGGTCTTAGATCCTTCATCAATGGCAGGAGCAGATCCGGCTAGGGGAAACTGCGGTCCTGTTGGTCTTGATCGGTGTTTTGACTTCGCTCGATCTCATAAACGAAGATCTTGGTATCACCTTTCCAGGGCATCGCCATGTACTTCTCTTTATAATGAAGATTGACTCTTTCTCCGGAAAGCGCCACTTCTTCAAGGGTTTTGACCAGTTCTTCCTGGCTTTTGTCAACGGAAAAATGAAAGGTTTCAGCGAGCTGATTTGAATTCTTCAAAGCACCAAAACTCGAAAGGTTTAACTGACCTTCATAGGTTTTGAAGATGACTCCTTTCTTACTGATCTTGATCACCACCCCGGACCTTGTTCCATCGCTATAATTTGCTGAAAAAAGGAAAACCAAAACCGCGATGAGGATCAATACGGTAATGATCCCGATTTTTTTTATTGTTTTCATTCTTGAGTCGGATAGGTTTTAAAATTGAGAAACCCCTTTCAATCTTCAAAGGGATTGCTGAATTGGGGATCGGTGATAAAAACTGAGTCCGTAAGGGTATGCAGGAAGGCAATGATCTTTTGTTGATCTTCTTTACTGAGCTGAGCTCCTCCCCGGTGAACGAATTCCATCTTTGGATCGATGGTGCTGCTCATTTTCAAACCCGAAGAATAGAATTCAAGGACGTCTTCCAAAGTGCCGAACCGCCCATCATGCATATAGGGGGAAGTCAGGGCTACATTTCTTAAGGACGGGATCTTGAACTTTCCGATATCCGATTTCCTGCCGGTGATCCCACCCAGGCCCCTGTCTATAGTGTCATGGTCATAGATATCACCGTCAAGTCCATTGTTTGAGAATTCACCCGTTGTTCCGAGCACATCCGCATCGGTTGTATGACAATGAAGACAATTGCCCTTGGTTTGATCATTCATCAATATGAATCCTTCAAGTTCTGCTTCACTTAACCTGATTTCCCCGCGAATCGCTTGATCCAATTTTGAATTACTGGATATCAAAGTCCTTTCAAACTGGGCTATCGCTTTGGAGATCAATATGCTATCGGCTTTTTCGGTGCCGAATACCCTTTTGAACATAGTTGGGTAAAAGGAACTTCTGTTGATCCGCATTTCCGCTTCGGACCAGTTCAAAGCCATTTCCTTCGGATCTCTGACAGGATGGAACACCTGCTCTTCAATCGTGGGAGCACGGCCATCCCAAAACATGGACATTCCCCAGGCCAGGTTAAACAACCCCGGGGAATTTCTCCTGGTTTTCTGTCCACCGACACCAAAACTTCTGATCATCGGCGCATTCGAAAAGGCGGCTTCCTGATGATGGCAAAACGCACAAGATATTGAGCTGTCCTTGCTCAGGATCGGATCATAGAATAGCATTCTTCCGAGTTCGACTCCTAGGTTGGTAGGGATATTTTCCGGGTCAACGGGCATCTTTGGAAAGTGTTCCAGATCGGGGAATATATATGGATCAGAGCCTTTTTTATCTGAAAAGGAAAACAGCAACAAAGCCAAAAAGAACAGATAGACTGTTTTAGGAGTCTTAATGATTTTGATGAACGATCTTAAATGTTTCGCTTTCAAAATTGGTTTTCACTTTCAATAAGTATACCCCATTGGGGTAGGAAGACAAGTCTACAAAGAACTTGGTTGGAACAAAATGATACTCTTCCAATATCTCCCCATTTGAGTCGAAGAGTTTTATTTCCTCAATGATGTGGAATTCCTTTTTCCTTTTTGCCCGGATATTTACCCTACCGTTGGTGGGGTTGGGGGAAACGTTGAGATATTCATCCTGGTGGAAGGATTCCAAGGTATGAATCCAGGTGGTATGCGCCATGAAGTTGTCCATCATCCAACCTTCCTGTCCGGATGAATTGCTGTCTGATTCCAATGTGAAACGAACGGTCAAGGAATCGGTCTGATAAAACCAAAAAATGTCGAAACAAAGCCAAATATCCTTCCAAACACTGTCCTGACCTGTAAAGGCCCCTATACTGTCCTTTGTGATGCCGACATTCGCAGAATCGAATCCATAAAAATTGTACACCCAGGGATTATCGAATGGATCATCCCAGCTTTGTCCTCCATCGATGGAATATTCAACCCTTCCGAAATCACGACCATGTTCGAGGTCCAATTTCTGTTTCCACTGAAGTGCTGCAACACCATAGGACCAAGGCCAGCTCACCGAATCAAAGCTCATAAAAAAAGAAGCTTCAGTACTATCCGGGTACGGGAGCAACGTATCGGTTAGAATGGCATTGGGTAGGGTAGCAGCCGCATCGAAGATCGATTTTTGTGGAGGTCCGATATGCCAGACCTTGGCCGCATTGCTGTCCATTTCTACAAAGATGGAATTGTAAAGTGAAGTATCACTCCCGTCGAAATATTGGGTTTTGAATTGTGATTGGCCTGTAAGGGAACAAAACAGGAACAAGGTTAATGGTATAATCTTCTTCATGGCATGTAGTTTAGGTAGAGTTCTATCGGATCATGTTACATAAATACACGTCAGCTTTTTGGTTCCGGTTGGGTTAAAACTGTACACCAAATCTTACAAAAGGACCATAGAAACGACCATCGTATATGGCACTCCTGACCGCAGATCTTAGCCTTAACTGTCTCCAGCCGGGAGAAATGTAGAAGTGTTTACCGATGCTGAAGTTTGCTGCAATGCTGATCTGATAGGCGAACTGGTTGCTTGGGTTAAAAGGACCGACATCTGTATATCCAACGAACTCGATGCCAGGTTTTGGAATATAGATCAATCTTACGCCTATGATCGGATCCAGCCATGTATTGCTTCTTTGGACTCCGAACTCCCATTGGTTCAGGATTTTGGTTTGACCCTGGATGTCGAAATACAACAATCGCAGGCCGAGTAGTGCATCAAACTTTACCTTCTCTTTATCAACCATTTCATAACCACAGGTGGCCTCCAAAAAGGTGAATGCAAACCTGTATTGGACGTCTTCCGCCAATACCTGGTAGGGTGTGATCGCCTTTCCCTCCAATATGAAGGTCACCAGGTCGTAGGTTCCGACCACCCTGTTCAGCCGGTATTCCCCTGATGTCAGAAAGGCAAATTTTATTTTGTTGAAAACCTCCTGAAAGCTAAGGTCTATATCAAATCTGGGTTGTGTTTCAGGAAGATTGGAAGGGGGCGGAGGCTGGGTAGGAGGTGCCGGGGCGTCCGGGGCATCTTCGGATTGCCCTTGAATATTCAATAGCCATAGGTATACTCCAACTCTTATTTTCCATTCGGGATCCGCGCTTTTCTTCTCTTGTCCCATTGATGAAATAGGAGACAATAGAAGGAGCGTTGCAGAAAAGATCAGGATTATCTTTTGAAGCATCTCAGAACTCTATCAAAATCCTCTGGCTGCGATCTTAAACGAATAGAAGCTAAGAACCAGGGTGAGCGGAGTGAAAATGATTGCTTCCCATAAGTTGCTGGAAAGTAGATTGCCAAGGGTATTCAGGGCGAACAAACCTCCCATGATCCAAAAACAAACCCTTAAAATCATGGGTTGAATTTCGATCTTCAAACGACCTGATTTTATCAGGACAATTCCCAACATGAGAAGATTCAGCGCAATTGAAACAGATTCAAATCTGAGCATTTGTTCTCTGTTTTCTAATCTACCTCCCCATACCATGTCGTAGGGAATGAACCCTGATACGATCATCAAATGAAAGATCAGGATCAGGGAAAATACCAGGATGAGCACGTTCTCAGGTTTCATCGAACAGCTTTAAGCACTTCTTTACACCTTTGATATTTTTCATAGCATTGATGTCCAATTCAGGATGAACCTTGTACCGGCGGACATCCCGTGAATATCCGGAGAATATGGCTCAAGGAAAACCCGGCCTAGTTTTCGAAACCAAGACTTTTCAGGAAGGCTTCATTGTTGGAAGGCCTCCCAAGAAATTCCTCAACAGCAATATCAATGTCCCTTTGAGTACCATTGGCGAGAATTAACTGGCGATAACGAATTCCTGTTTCCGAATCACGAAGTCCGTTCTCTTCAAACTGCGTGAACATGTCTTGTGCATAAACTTCGGACCAGTAATAACCATAATAATACACGGGATGAGTGTTGATGTGGATCCAGCAAGATTGCGGGTGAGTGGTATAATCGCTCAGTGCCCCCATTCCGATCTCTTCATCGAGTTTCACCCATAGCTCATCCGTATCGAAATCCGAATTGGGGTCATATTTGTCATAGAGATTCATGTCGTAGAGACACATTCTTTGACGGATCACGAGTTCTGTTCCCGAACTTACGTTTTTGGCCTCCTTCATGTTGTCAAAGATCTCTTTTGGAAAGGGCTCTCCGGTTTCATAATGCCTGGCAAAGGAATTGATGATATCATAGTCCATGATCCAATTCTCAAAGAGCTGTGACATGGCTTCTACAAAATCGGATTTTGATCCCTCTTGATAAGCGAATTCACCCTTATAGGACATCCCGTCCATGATATGGCCAAATTCATGGAAAAGGGTATTCAGTTCCTTATAACTCAACAATGATGGTAGTTCTTCCGTGGGTTTCGTGAAGTTGCCCAGCAACATGCTCACGGGTACCTGGTAACCTTCTGCGGTTTGATGACCGGAGATCATAGGAACCCCATAGAACCAGGACTCCTTGTTCGGCCTTGGGAAAAGATCCAGGTAAAACATTCCCATTAATCGCTCTCCTTCGTAAACCTCATACAGATCCACATCTTCATGCCATACCGAGGGGTTCTTGATCTTGACGAACCGAACGCCAAGGATCTCCTGATAGAGGTCCATCATTCCCTGAAGACATGCTTCCATAGGGAAATATTCTCTGATCATTTCGTGATCGACATTATAGTCTTCTTTGAGGATCCTATTCTGATAATAGGGGATATCCCATGGTTTGATGCTCTCCCCGGGTGCATCCTCGGATTTCATTTGATTTAGCCTCCTCAATTCCACTTTAGCCTTGGCCTTTGCTCTTTCTAGAAGGTCATAGACGAATCTCCAGACCGTTTCCGGATCCTTGGCCATTTTCGCAGCCAGATTGTATCCCGCGTATGAGTGATAACCCATCAAGCGGCCTAACTCATACCTTTTTGCAACGAGCTTATCAAGAATATCCAGGTTATTTTCGGCTCCCCTGGTATAATACAGGGTATTGTATTCCTGTCGTGTTGCCGGATTTGAGGCATTGTCCAGTACGGGCCTCATGGTTGCAGGCATAACCGGGATCTCGTAATTGCCACCTTCAGTTTGATATTTGGAAAGAAAGGATTCCGAAAGCCCTGTGGCTTGATCCTCGTCTATACTGAGAATATGATTGGCGGTATTCATATTCTTTGAGTACTCAGAGGTCAGCGCGGTAATCTCTGAATTGAGTTCCTTATATCTTTTCAAGTCAACTTCATTCAGTGAGACACCCGATCTTTCAAAATCAAAGATGATATCATCGACCAGTTTTTTTCGATGTCCTTCAAGCTGGCCGTAAGCTTCGGTGCCCTTGAAGGCCATGAACTTTTGAAACAGTTCTTTATCCGAACCTATGCTGGTATAAATTGAATCCAGTCTCCTGTTGCCTTTATCGCCTTCTGCTCGGGTCGCTGAATCGGGTGAGACCCAATACAGCATATGAGAGATCTGATAGGCCTGGTTCAGATCGGCGATGATTTCATCATAGGTGAAGAAGAGTTCTTCAAAGCCGGGATTATCCATTCTCTTGATCTGATCTACCGCATTCACGCATCGGTCAAGGGATAGTTGGGCGTATTGCCTGACATGATCTGCAGTGACCGTTTGGAAGTCAATTGGCGTATTGAGTTGGTTAAAAAGTGGATTTTCATGTTTCTCCATTTCTGTTTCCTGTGGTTTTTGGCAGCTTAGGAAGGCCAGGGCAAGGCCAAAGCATAGAAGTTTTCTCATAATCAATTTAAAAAATAGCTGCTGAAGATAACGATTATAGAATTTTTGTGACTATTCCTATTTGGCAAAAAGCTGATCGGGATCTCTAAAAGCCTTGAATTCCAAGGCGTTTCCGGAAGGGTCAAGAAAGAACATCGTGGCTTGCTCTCCTGTTTCTCCTTCAAATCTGACATAGGGTTCTATGATGAAATCGATCCCTTCCCCAATCAATCTTTGGGAAAGATCCTGCCATATGTCCCAGTCCAGAACTACTCCAAAATGCGGAACAGGTACCTCTTTGCCATCAACCGGATTCGACCCGCCTTTTGTTCCAGCTGTATCAACCTCATGTATTACCAATTGGTGTCCGAAAAAGTCAAGATCAACCCATTTTTTTGAACTTCTACCTTCTGAGCAACTCAGGGTCTCTCGATAAAACCTTCTGCACTTTTTAAGATCATCAACCGGGATAGCCAGGTGAAAGGGATATAGTGTATTCATGTTTTGATTATAACAAGAAAAGGCGAAACCCCTTCTCTGTATGTGATCAGGAGTCCGCCTTTGATCCAGGTTTAGTGCTATTATTCTAAAACATGGATGTTCTTTTCTGCACAGATCCTTTTTAGTTCATCAGGCCAAATGGTGACAGTGACCTCTCCCAGGTGTGCAGTTCTTAACAAATACATATAGGTGCGAGCCTGGCCTATACCACCCCCAATGCTCAGTGGGATCTTGTCATTCAGGATAGCCTGGTGATAAGGCAATTCCAAAAAGTCCAGTTGGTCGGAGATCTCCAGTTGAGTTCTCATTGTCTCTTTTGTCACTCTGACACCCATTGAGGTCAATTCATGCCTGCGCTTGGTCACAGGATTCCAAACCAATATGTCACCGTTCAAACCATGCATCATTTCTCCATTTTTTTCGATTGTGGGAGTGACCCAGTCATCGTAATCGGCAGCACGCATTTCATGAGGAAAACCGTCCTTCAGTACCCAACCAATGCCTATGATAAACACAGCAGGATGCTCTTGGATCAGTTTGGTCTCTCTTTGCTTTCTTGGAAGGTCGGGATACATTTCAAGGATCTCTTCGGCGTGGAAGAATTCCAGTTCTTCGGGGAAATCCGGGAATTTTGGATCATTTAGCTCCGGGAATTTTTCCCTGGCCATTTGGCCCGCTCCCCTGATCACCTTCCAGATCTTTTTCACGGTGTCCTTCAGGTATTCCAGATTTCGTTCCTTATCCGTGATCCTCTTTTCCCAATCCCATTGGTCGACGTAGGAAGAATGATCATGGTCAAGGAAGTAGTCCTTTCTTACGGCCCTCATGTCGGTCAGGATCCCCTGACCCTCGGCGCAATCGAATTGGGCCAAGGCCATTCTTTTCCACTTGGTCGCGGCTTGAACAACCTGTGCTTCTATCCTTTTTTCCAATCCCAGTCCGGCGGGAAAATCGATCGGTGTTCTTGACCCGTCTCTGTCGAGATAATCGTTGACACCGGAATCCTTGCTTACGATCAGAGGAACCTGGACCATTTGAAGGTTCAATGCTTCTGACAGACCTTTTTCGATATAATCCTTTACCATGTAAAGTGCCTCCATTCTTTTCAATGGTGGCAGTGCGGCTTCATAATCTTGTGGGAGAATTTTGCTGACCTCCTCGTAGGTGCTGATCCCCGGGCCGGCCAGGTCTGCTCTTTTATCGCTCATGGCTTTGTGGTTTTGATACAAAGCCCAAGCTCTCAAGTTTTCCTGAAGGAAAACAGGATATATGTCATGATCGAAGGATGATGAAATTCAGTAAAACAAAAAACCCTGCTCTCGCAGGGTTGAATTTGAAATTGTTCTTTTTCCTATTTGATGGGTGTATAATACTTGGTTTGGGTCGGGGTATAGATACCGAAGGTTAATCCTGAAACCAAATATTGTAGAAAATTCCGATTGGTTCTGACCACATAGGCTTCAGTGCCCTCCGGAAGGTAGTCTTTTACATTCATGTTTGCGTTGTCCAGAGGAACCAGCCCATATATCAAATGGTGGTTCCATTCCTTGTTCACTTCCTGAACAGGTGCAGTGGCAGTGATGTCACCAACCATGATCCGGGTGTTAAAACAAGAGGAAAGAAAGAAGGTCATAAAAACCGCAATGAAGAGATTTCTCAGTAAATTTTTCATGTTGTTAATTTTTGCGGCCTGAAAGTAAGCAATAAAAACCTTTTGCAACCGAGGCTATTTTGCTTACGGGCAAACCAAATCAAAATGGCAAAGCCGGAACCGCGCTATTGCTTAACTGAGCCGAGATCAGGTAAGTCTTAATTTTCCAGAATCCACTTTTTTGCCTTAAGGCTTAATACGGTAGGGTTTTAGTTCCTCGAAGAAGATGTCATCGTTCGGTACATTGAACTCAAGGCCGGTGATATCCAGCAGATCATTCATCTTGAACCGCAATGTTCCGAAGTCAAACCATCCTTGTGGTTCTTTCCACCTGATCTCCCAGACATCATAATGCCAATGGGAAAGATCTGCAGCAAGGCCTCTGGTATGCTCGAACTTGAGCTGAAGTTGATCTTTCTCTTTTGAGATATAGATCTCTCCGAGAATATCCGAATAATAGGTTCCGCAATATTCTTCCAGGGAAACTGAGGGTTTTGTCTTCGCGACCCGACTTTCTTTGATCTTGGTAACCCTTGGATCTTCCCCTTCATCCCCATACAAACCCAGGATCTTCTCTGACCAATCGATGGAGTCTACACCAAAGTACTGATCGAGAATATGATAGGTGGCCGAAACATAGGGGCTGTGCAGCCCATTGGTCAGGACGATGATCCCGAGCTTTTCCTCGGGAATAATTGAGATATAGGTCAAGAATCCATCATAGGCTCCTCCATGAGAAACCATAAACTCTCCGTACACATCACTGGTTCGCCAGCCCATTGCATAGCCATTGAAATGCCTGCTAAAGAAATTAGGGGAGTTTCTGTCCACTTGGTAGGGATTCTCCATATTCCAGAGCCGGTTTCTGGAGGCCGGGGAGAGGAGGGTATCGCCGTTGATGATCCCGTTGTTAATATTGAAATCAACCCATTTGCTCAGATCATTTACGCTTGAGATCAACCCTCCGGTGGCTGCAGCGGCATCCCAATTCACCCAAGCGAGTTCTTTGTTTTGTTGTTCCTCCCAGCCATAGGGAAGGGCAAAATTGCCCATGCTTTCCAGCTGCGTTATGGAAGTGATGGTTCTGTTCATGTCTAATGGATACAGGATCCTTTCCTGAACGTTTTCAGCCCAGGATTTCCCTGTGACCTTTTTGATGACTTCACCGGCTGTAATGAACATCAGATTGGAATAGCCATAACCATCCCTGAACCCAAATTCAGGTTCGAGATACTTAACTCTTCGCACAATTTCTTCGGAAGTAAAATCCGATTTGTACCATATGATATCCCCGCTGAAGGTTCCCAGGCCTACTCGATGGCTAAGGAGATCGGTGATGGTAGTGTGTTGGCTTACCCAGGGATCGTAGAGTTCAAAATACGGCAGATAATCGACCACCTTATCATCCCAGTCCAATTTTCCTTCATCGACGAGCATTGCGATGATCATCGATGTGAAGGCTTTTGAGTTGGAAGCTATGGCATAGAGGGTATTGGCATCAGGTGTATCTTCTTTGCCAAGGTCTTTTCTTCCATAGTTGCCGTTGAAGACCAGTTTTCCCTCCTTGACGATCCCAACTTCCATTCCCGGAACCTTCCAGTCAGAGGTCCATTTCTTTAGTGTGGAATCAAGCTTCTGTAGATCGGGAATCTGCTGGCCATAGAGAAATACCGGCACAAGGCAGGTAGTAAAAAACAAAGCCAGATCCCGCATAAACATTTATTGAATTACCACCTTCTTAAAGATCGGAATTCCTTCACTTTCAAGTCTGATAATATAGATTCCCGGAGCATAGCCCTGAGTATCAATTCTGAGATCCCCATCCGCCACCTGTGGCTCGATCAAATATTCCCTTCCGGATTGGTCGAATAAGGAAATGCTCTCAGGCAATGTTTTGAGACCCTTGATCATAAAACTTCCCTTGGTCGGGTTGGGGTAAACCTGTACGTTGCTTGTATTTTGTCTGAGCTGATTATAGAGCAGAGCGTCAGTGTTGAAATGGTAAATAATGGATTTTCCGAAATCCGGATTGAAGCTTTGCAATGTTTGACCGGTATGACTTCTTAATGCCACATAT
>JANQHS010000078.1 GCA_028282565.1 Cytophagales bacterium
GGAAATAACTTCCACAAATTCACCCCTCCTTCAACCTGGGAAAGTTATGTTCTCAATGGTGAGCCCGCAAATATTGTTTTCGACAACGTGGGCTCAAAATGGATTCGGGGACTGCCCAATAGGGATGGTGGAGTCATAGTGTTCAATGAAGACGAACCTCAACAACAGAAAAAGCTAAATAACAATCCGGGATTTGGAGGTTTGCCCAATAACAGGGTCAATGCCATAGCCGCCGATCTAAATGGAGATATTTGGGTAGGTACTGATGATGGTGTAGCTGTATTCTTCTCTCCTGAAGATATATTCTCAAATTCACCCAGTGATGCCGTAACTCCAATCTTTGATGGTCGCCCTTTGCTCCGTTTCGAGAAGGTGACTGCAGTTGCCGTTGATGGAGGAAACAGGAAATGGATAGGTACAAATACCGGGGTATGGCTCTTTAATGAGGACGGCACCGAAATGGTGGAAAATTTCCGGGAAAACAACAGTCCTCTTCCTTCGGACAAAATCATTCAGATCGGAATCCACCCAAATACAGGGGAGGTGTTTTTCATTACGGAAGAGGGAATCGTATCCTACAGGGGTACGGCAACAGCAGCTGAGGAGGTCCATTCCAATGTTGAAGTATTTCCAAATCCTGTTCCCCCGGGATATAATGGCATGATCACTATTTCAGGCCTGGTGAACAATGCCAATGTCAAGATCACGGACATAAATGGGCGGCTGTTCTATGAAATGACGGCTGCCGGTGGAACAGCAGCATGGAACGGTATGGATTACAACGGTAATCGGCCCAAGTCAGGTGTATACATGGTATTCAGCTCCGATAAGGACGGCGGCGAAACATTTGTCGCCAAAATCGCCATCATCGAATAATGCTTGTCAAAACGAAAGGAATAGTCCTTGGACAGATCCCTTTCAAGGAGTCCTCGCTGATCATCAAGATCTATACCGAAGAACTGGGAACCAGGGGATTCATCCAGTCGGCGGCAAAAAAAACAAAGAAGCAAAGCAAGACCGCTTATTTCCTGCCGCTGTCTTTATTGGATCTCGTGGTCTATCATAAGCCCAATAGAGACCTTGACACCATTTCCGAAGTCAAGTTCCTGTATACCTTCCGAAAGATTCCCTTTGAAACCTCACGATCCTCGGTGGCCATTTTCCTGGCAGAATTTCTCCACCAGGCATTGAAATTTGAAGCTCAGGATCCCAATAAATTCCGATTTCTGGAAAAGAAAATCAGGCAGTTGGATGCTGATGAAACCAATGTGGCAAATTTTCCAATTACCCTGGCGATGGAACTTTCACATTTCATTGGATTTGGCCCTACCGGTTTCGAAGATCTCAAAGAAGAAATTGATCAGACGACGCCCTCCGAAAGAAGCATTTCTATTATCAAATCACTCATCAGGGGTGATCATGATACAGTTCTAAGCTCGGGGAAAGAGCGGCGGGAGTTACTTGAAATCATCTTAAAATTCTATTCTAACCATGTCGAAAATTTCAGAGAATTAAATTCCCTTCCTATTTTGCACGAAGTATTGGCTTAGTTTTTCTTAAACTACCGAAAAATGGATCAAGCAAAAGGATCAGAGTTGTTTACGGAAATCGCTACCCTCGACCTGAACAAATTCAACAAGGGAAATCAGTCCGATAAGCTTTCATTCATAACCTCACTTGGCGAGGCCTTTACCAAAATTGGATTTGTTGCGGTCAAAAACCATGGCCTGGATGAAGACACTCAGGCCAGGCTATATGATTCATGGCAGAAGTTTTTTGCCCTTCCTACGGATATCAAACAAAAATACCATCGTGAGGATTTGGCTGGCCAAAGAGGTTATACCGGAAAAGGCGTAGAACATGCCAAAGGCAGATCTGTAGGAGATCTAAAGGAATTCTATCAAATCGGTCAGCTGAAATCCGGAAATGACAGGATTTTCGAGGAATATCCTGACAATGTCTGGCCCGATGAGATCCCGGGACTTAAAGAATATTCCGAAAGGGTTTATTCGATTTTTGAAAATACCGGAAAGACCCTGCTCAGGGCCATAGCACTTTATCTGGATCTTGAAGAAAACTATTTTGAATCTTCTGTTCAAAATGGAAACAGCATCTTAAGGGCCATTCATTACTATCCGATCGAGGATGCAGAAAATGTTGAGGAAGGAGCTGTCAGGGCAGCGGAACATGGAGATATCAATTTGATAACCCTTCTGATGGGGGCCAGTGCCGAAGGTCTGGAGGTTTTGAGAAAGGATAAACAGTGGATACCGATCACCGCCTTGCCTGAACATATCGTCGTTAACGTGGGCGACATGCTGGAAAGGCTTACCAATAAAAAACTCTCCTCTACCTTGCACAGGGTTGTCAACCCCCCGAGGGAAAAGCTACACCTGCCCAGATATTCTATGCCCTTTTTCATGCACCCAAGATCTGAAATGGACCTGTCATGCCTGAAAAACTGTATTACGGAAAATCGACCCAAGCAATTCACTGATATCACCGCCGGAGACTTTCTTGATCAAAGGCTTAAAGAAATCGGACTAAAGTGAGAAGCTAGCATTGAAGAAGACCAGGAATATAATCTTTCTTCGGGATGTATTCTTGCTTTCCCTTACGGCCTTTGGAGGTCCTCAGGCTCATTTGGGATTGTTTCTTGATGTACTGGTAAAAAAACGCGGATACCTTTCTGAAAATGAGCTGATCGAGCTGCTTGCTCTTTGCCAGGTTCTTCCGGGGCCAACCTCGACTCAGACCTTGACCGCCATCGGATATATGAAAGGCGGCCCCAACCTCGCATACCTGACACTGATCATTTGGGCTCTGCCCGCGGTGGCCATCATGACTTCTGCCGGACTGTTCATTTCATATTGGGGAGAAATAGGCGGAAGCATGGGGTTTATCAAATTCATTCTTCCGATCGCCGTTGGTTTTGTGGCTTATGCCGCCATTCGCATTAGCTCAAAAGTTGTTCAAAGCAATTTTGGGGGAGCCTTGATGGTGCTCTCAGCTATCGTCTCTTACTTCGTAAATAATCCCTGGGTATTTCCTATACTGATCGTTCTTGGAGGGTTGGCTACAGCCTGGAAATATAAGCAGCATCCTGTTGAGGAAAAGGAGAAGCTGAACTTCCGCTGGGGCAACCTCTTCTTGTTCTTCTTTATCGTCATCATGGCAGCGATCCTTGGGGCCTATACCAAATCCAGGTTCATCCTCCTGTTTGAGAACTTCTATAGAAATGGTACCATTATTTTTGGAGGTGGGCAAGTACTCATCCCCTACCTCTATACGGAGTTTGTGGAGTTTAAACATTACCTAAGCTCCTCTGAGTTTCTCACAGGTTGGGGCTTTGCACAGGCGGTTCCGGGGCCGGTCTTCTCTTTTAGCTCATTTATCGGGACCCTTTCTCTTCGGGAATACGGAATCGGCGGGGAGGTCCTGGGAGCATTTCTGGCAGCTGCGGGGATATTCCTTCCCGGAACTTTTATGATCTTCTTCGCCATCGGCGTATGGGATCAGCTCAAAAAATACCGGATCATCCGAGCCTCACTTGAAGGCATAAATGCAGCTGCCTCCGGAATGGTGATCGCGGCAGCAATCAGCTTGTTTGATCCAATACCGGTGAATGTGCTTAATGTAGGAATCATTGTGACCACCTATGGACTGCTTTCATTCACGAAAATACCGGCACCCTATATTGTGATCGGAGGCATAGTTTTGGGAATAATATTTTAAGTCCTCGGCCACAACTCTATTTTTGCAAAAAAATTCGATCATGCAAAAGCTAGTTCTTCTTCGGCACGGAGAGAGTACCTGGAACAAGGAAAACCGATTCACGGGATGGAAAGATGTAGACCTGACGGAGTTGGGCGTTGAACAAGCCATCAATTCGGGCAAGCTATTAAGTGAAGAGGGATTTAGATTTGAAAAAGCATATACCTCAGTGCTGAAAAGAGCGATCAAAACCTTGAACTATGCCCTTGGAGAACTGGATCTGCTGTGGATACCCGTCATCAAAACCTGGAGACTCAACGAAAGACATTATGGTGCTCTACAAGGGCTAAACAAGGCCGAAACAGCCAAAGAATTCGGTGAAGAACAGGTATTGACCTGGAGGAGGAGCTATGACATTCCACCTCCTGCGCTTGAAGTTGGCGACGAAAGATATCCAGGTTCAGATCCAAGATATAGCGGCCTTCAAAAGGGGCATATCCCCTTGACCGAAAGCCTGGATCTGACCGTAAAAAGGATGATGCCCTTTATCGATGAAGCCCTGATCCCGGATCTGAAGGCAGGAAAAAAGATCATCATCTCGGCGCATGGAAATAGTCTGAGGGCCCTTGTAAAATACCTTGATGATATGTCACCCGAGGAGATCCTGAAGGTGAATATTCCAACAGGAGTGCCGCTGGTTTATGAACTGGATGATCAGCTCAAGCCTATCAAAAGCTACTACCTGGGTGACCAGGAGGCCATTCAGAACGCGATGAACAAAGTTGCACAACAAGGCAAAGCATAATTTGTATCGTCTCATTCTTTCCATTTTCTTCCTCAGCTTTTTTCTTCTCTCCTGTGGTGAAAAGAATGCAAAAGATCAGGGGTTCTCTTTTTTCAGCACTGACAAACTGGTAGAAGAACTATCAGCCGAACTTCAATCTTCGAACTGCGGATTTCAAAAAGTCTTGATCGAAAAAGGGAAAGAAAAATCACTGTTGAATCAAGATCCGATTTGGGCAGATGAAATGGAGATCTTCCTGGAATTTGAGCTTGATAAAAATGCCTATATCGGAGAGTACAATTATGATTCAATGCAGGAAATGATCCGGTTTGAACTCAAGAGTGAGAACAAAAACCTCAGAGTGAAATGGCAGGAAATTGAATACGGAGAAGATGGAAACATCATCTGTATCCGATCTTACAGGGAGGATGATAATCCTCTTTTTCGATCAGAGGTCCTTGGAGAAATATTTCTCAATCCAGATCGAACCCTTAGGGATTTTCGATTGAAATTTAACAAGAAGGTTATCCTTCTAGGTCCTGAATCTTTTGAGGTTGTGGTACGCCCTCTGGACTGCGAGTGGTAACCAACAACAGTAGAAAGGGAATCAACACGATCAGGTATTTTTCCCATACCTGATAAGAGAAAGGCATGATGGTCATGAAAAACGCAACTGAGGATGCGGAAAAAACATCCTTGGAAACCCTGGCGATCAACAAATTCAATACCCAGATCAGGCCTACTAGAAAAAACATGCACAGCACCACATGAAGCAATAACCCTTCTCCAAAAGCCATCACCAAAATCTTATGCGCGATCCCGACAGTGCTGATCCCCATTTGCTCTCTGGCAACAGCAGATGCTTCAACAGGGAAGATCATGTACCAGCCCAAACCCAATACCGCAAGAGCCAAGTGCCACTTTCGAATTTTGAAATGCAACATGAGAATCAATGGCAAAAGATAGACCCCTATGAAAGCAAAGTAGGTGGTTACATAAGAGGTATTGAACATAAATTCCGATTCGGGATTCCACTTCAATATTCCCGATGAAGGAGCCAGTCCACCCCATAGATATACCAAATAAAAAAGCGGGATGCATGCCATTCCAAGAGCAAACAACAGCATAAGATCCTTTACCTTTTTTTCTTCGATGTATGACCTTAGGAAAGATATGCCGGCTCCTGCCACAGCAAAAGCAAGGTATTGCCTGGTCAACAAAGCGCAGCTTGCTCCTATGATGATCATCAGAAAATTCTCCTTGTGAACTCCCTGAATTAAAATCAGCAGAAAGAACAATCCCAGAATATCGGTATAGATCAAAAAACCGGAACCCAGGAAATAAGGATTAAACAGCATGAAGAGCATCAATATGGAAACTGAGATAAACCCTCCCGATTTTTGAAACAATTCCATCCTGAGCAAAAGAATAACCCCGATGCCCAGTATCAGTGAAAGCATCCTGAGTATAGTGAGATCAAACCCAAACAGCTTTCCCCATCCGGAATAGATCAGGTAAAAAAGCGGGGGTGTAACCTCCGGATAATCAGGAATAACCTCGAAAACCGGGCGAGAAGCAAATAGTTTTATGGCTTCCAGAAAGTGTCCTTCGTCATGATAAACAGGGCGGGAAAGAAAATCCGAAAAAACCAGTCCCAGGGCCAGGAATACAAGCATAGACCCAAAGGCGAAAGCCTTTTTTTCACCCAGGTCGTTCAGGATATTGACGATTCGAAATTGAATTTCTTTGATCACGGATCGGCCTCTTTTCCAATAATACTAAATTTAAATCTCGACTCTCTCGAAAACCATGGCCGAACAAAAACACAAGCTCTTTCTTCTGGATGCAATGGCACTGATATTCAGGGCTCATTTTGCCTTTTCAAAGAATCCAAGGATCAATTCAAAGGGGATGAATACCGGAGCAGCTTTCGGGTTTACAAATTCACTGTTGGACATCCTTTTAAACCAGAACCCAAGCCATATCGGGGTAGCCACGGACATGAAGGGGCCTACTTTCAGGCATAAAGAGTTTCCGGAGTACAAGGCCAACAGAGATGCTCCACCGGAAGAGATCGAGGAAAACATTCCATATATCTTCAGAATCATTAAGGCCTTCAACATCCCCTTGTTTGGCGTGGAAGGATTTGAGGCCGACGACCTGATCGGTACTTTGGCTTTAAGGGCTCCCAAGGAATTTGAGGTGTACATGATGACCTCGGATAAGGATTACAGCCAGTTGGTCACCGACAACGTATACCTGTACAAACCCGCCTTTATGGGAAGAGGGGTGGATATTCTGGGCGTACCTGAGGTGCTGTCCAAATGGAATATTCAAAGAATTGACCAGGTTACAGATATTCTGGGCTTGCAGGGTGATTCCGTGGACAATATTCCGGGCGTTCCGGGAGTAGGCGAAAAAACCGCTCAAAAGCTCATCAGTGAATACGATACCGTGGAAAATCTCGTCGAGCATGCCGATGAGATTGCCGGAAAACTTGGGGAAAAACTTCGGGACAATAAGGAACTGGCCATTCTCTCGAAAAGCCTCGCCACCATCAACATAGAATCTCCGGTAAATTTTGATGAAAAGGAGCTGCTCAGAAAAGAACCAAACAAGGAGGAACTCCAAAAGATTTTTGAGGAGCTTGAGTTCCGCACCATAGCAAAGAGGGTCTTGGGTGAATCAGCACCAGCTCCAACCGGTACACCAAAAAAGGATCGCAAGGATGAAAACCAATTGGGCATTTTCCAGACCGAAGAGGCCCAGGAGGAAGAAGATGAACCTACAGGTCTGAAGAATGCCGATACTGTGATCCATGACTACAGGGCTGTGACGGATCCAAAGGACATAGAGGCACTTGGAAAATATCTGTTACTGCAAAAGGAGTTCGCTTTTGATACGGAGACCACATCGATCAACCCTATCGACGCGGAAATGGTGGGAATATCCTTTTCCTACATTCCGGGAGAAGCCTATTACATCCCCGTCCCTAAGGATGCAAAAGGTGTAAAAGAGATCCTTGAGCCCTTGCTTCCTGCCCTCCGCAACAGGGAGATCACCAAAATCGGCCAGAACATCAAATATGATATCCTCATTCTTAAAAACTATGGCATCGAAGTCGAAGGACCACTTTATGATACCATGGTCGCTCATTTTTTGATCCAGCCCGAAACAAGGCATAACATGGACGCCCTTGCCGAGAGATACCTGAAATACCAGCCTATCTCCATCACCGAATTGATCGGAAGCAAGAGCAGCAGCCAGGGAAGTATGAGAGATGTGGAACTGGGAAAAATAAAAGAGTACGCATCTGAAGATGCAGATATCACGCTGCAGTTGAAGCAGAAAATAGACTCGCATCTATCCGGTGAATTGCTGAAAAAACTTTTTACCGATGTGGAAATGCCCTTGATCCAGGTACTGGCAGATATGGAGACCTATGGCGTCGGTTTGGATGTCGAAGCGCTTGGGGAGCTCAGCAAAGAATTGGAAAAAGAGGCTCTGGAGCTTCAGACGAGGATCCACAAGGAGGCGGGTGAAGAATTCAATATCAATTCACCCAAACAAATGGGGGATATCCTTTTTGGTAAAATGAATATCCTAAAGGATCCAAAAAAGACAAAGACAGGACAATATGCGACCGGTGAGGAAGTATTGATCCGTCTCGCCCCTCAGCATAAGATCGTTGAAGACATTCTCTCATTCCGGGAAGTTCAAAAGCTAAAATCGACCTATGTTGATGCACTCCCCCAACTGATCTCCCCGAAAGACCATAAGATCCACACTTCCTTTAACCAAACGATCGCCGCAACAGGGAGACTGAGCTCTACCAATCCCAACCTCCAGAATATTCCGATCAGAACCGCCAGGGGGCGGGAGATCCGAAAGGCCTTCGTGCCGAGTTCCAAGGATTTCCTGATCATGTCAGCGGATTATTCACAGATCGAATTACGGATCATGGCTGAATTTTCAGGAGATGATACCATGCTCAAGTCATTTTCCGAGGGTCTTGATATTCATGCCATGACAGCCAGCAAGATCAATCAGATCAAGATTGAGGATGTGACTGAAGAAATGAGGCGGAGAGCGAAAGTAGCCAACTTCGGGATCATCTATGGCATATCGGCCTTCGGACTTTCTCAACGACTGAATATCCCAAGAAAGGAAGCGGCCGAGTTGATCGATCAATACTTCAAACAGTTCCCGCTGGTCAAAAAATACATGGATGATTCCATTGCCAAGGCTCGTGAAAAAGAATTCGTCGAAACCATACTGGGAAGAAGAAGATCACTTCCGGAAATCAACTCACGCAACCAGGCACAAAGAGGTTTTGCGGAAAGAAATGCGATCAACGCGCCGATCCAGGGCAGTGCTGCAGACCTGATCAAGGTCGCCATGATCAACATTCATGATTGGATGAAAAAGGAAAAGCTACGGTCGAGAATGATCCTACAAGTGCATGACGAATTGGTATTCGATATGCACAAGGAAGAAGAGGAGATCCTTATACGCAAAGTGAGTGAATTGATGTCAAATGCATTGCCACTCAAAGTACCACTGGATGTGGGCACCGGCACAGGAAAGAACTGGCTTGAGGCACATTGAAAATTCAATACTTTTGTTTTAACAACAGACCCCTATGAGATCCATTGTATTAACCGCAGCTGTATATATTTCCCTAGTCCTTGGGAACAGCCATGCTCAGAAGCTTGAACTGGTGATCCCCTCAAGCAAGCATGGGCTTGGGAACTATAACAAAGACAGCTCCTTGTACATTCAAGAAACACTTCTTAACAATCAATATGCAACGGAGCTTTGGAAGCTGGAAGAAAAGTCATGGAAGAAACTAAAATCCATAAAAGGAAGGCCCATTGATTTTGGTCAGGATGAGCAAACGATTTATGTAGTTCGAGAGCCAAATAACAATCCCCTGAGTTATCTGAATTATGGAGAAAGTAATCCTATCGGAAACGATATTTCCATATTTAAGTATGACATTGCAAACGAACTGCATACAGATTCAATATCGATTCCTAAGGGCACCGGAGTCCCACACTATTTTGTCAACAAACAAGGCCTTATTACAGTATTGCGAATCGCTGAAGACAAAAGCGTGAACAATGCCGACAAGGGTAGTTTTACATATTATGAAATTGGCAAAAAAGATCCGATATATTTTAAAGAGCATACATACAAAAAGGAGAGATATCAATTTGCAAGAGGAAGATACTATGGAGAAATTGTTGGGAACGAAAAAAAAGGAGAACTGGAGGTTTTAAACGTCCACACAGGTCGTCAATTTAAGGTTGATATTTCCGGGATCATGAAGGATATATTTGATCATTCGTCTTTCTCCGATATTAAGCAATTGAATAACATCAACAAACAACTAATTGTAATAGAGTTTATCGACGATAATTACCTAAGGTTCCAGGGTAACTCCAAAACCTATTATGTAGAATTGGCAACAGGGAAAACCGAGATGGGAATTACAAAAGATCATTTCTCATACAAGGTTCTTTCCGATCATATTGTTCAGAATAAGGTTTTTATCCCAACGATCACAAAAACCGAAGCGTTAAATCAGAAAATACTTCCAAAGACTATTTTTGATTATATAGACTCCTATTCGGACTCAACCTCCAAGCTGATAGGATACGATGATTATTCGTTTGAGACATCAAAGGGAGAAGTCCTGATCAAGGGAACGGATGTGTACAGAAAAGAGGGAAGTTCTGAAAAGAAAATAGGAGATCTCCCATTTGCCACTTCTCAACCCGAGATAGTTAATGATCATTTGATGATCAAGTTCTTCGATAGCTATGGATTATACGATATATCCAATCTCGAGCTGAAAGCCAGGATCTACACATTCAAAGAAGGACGACTTGATCTGGTACATTATGATCCGACTCCTTCAAGGGAATTACTGGTCATCACACCTGATGGTAAATTCGATGGAACTCAAAGAATAATTGACAGTTTACATTTCTCCAGAGGCCTTGAAGTCCTTCCAATGGATCTGTACTTTGAGGATTACTATACTCCCAACCTCCTTAGATTGATCCTGGGAGGCTATGATCTCGGAAGCATTAAAAACATCAATGATCTTTCTCTGCCACCCAGCATTTCGTTTATTGATCCGATTAGAGAAACCAAGCAAAAAGAGATCAGCTTAAAACTGAATATAGATCTTCCTGAGGGAGAACTGGAAAAGGTCCTGTTGTACAAAAACGGAAAACTGATCGAGACAAGAACGGATTTTGCCAGTTTAAATGCCATCGAATTTCAGGTTGGATTATCTTCGGAATTGAACGGCCTGAACATCTTCGTCGCCAAGGCCATCAATTCTGAAGGAACGGAATCAAAGCCCGCATTGCATAGGGTCATCTATGGTGGTTCATATTCCTCAAAGCCCAATCTCTATCTTCTCAGCATAGGCATCAATGATTACCTAAATCCCAAATACAATCTGAATTATGCGGTCGGTGATTCTGAAGCCTTTTCCAAAAAATACCTTGGAGAATCAACAGGCATATTTGAGGAGGTGAAGATATTTGAGATCAAGAATCAAAATGCAACAAAGAGCAAAATAGAATCCACTTTTAGAAGCATCATTGACGATTCCAAAGAAAGCGACCTGTTTGTGTTTTATTATGCCGGACATGGGGTTATGGAAGAAAATCAGGAGGGCAAGGAGAAGTTCTACCTCGTGCTTCATGATATTTCAAGTATGTATGGCAATGCCGGTATACTGGAAGAAAAGGGAATTTCCGAAAGCGAGTTGAGGCAATGGTCCGAGGAAATTCAAGCCAGGAAACAGCTTTTCGTTCTTGATGCATGCCAGTCAGGCGCTGCAATTGAGCTTCTGGCAACCAGAGGGGCCTCGGAAGAGAAGGCAATGGCACAACTCGCTCGATCCACAGGGACATTCTGGCTCGCTGCAAGCGGCTCAGAACAATATGCGACAGAGTTACAAACTCTTGGACATGGGGTTTTCACCTATGCCCTACTCGAAGGGCTGGACGGGGAAGCAGATGGCGGAAAAAAAGATGGCATAATTACGGTAAAAGAGCTGGGAGCTTTTATCGAATACCGGGTGCCGGAACTGTCAAAAAAATACAAGGGAAAGCCGCAATACCCCAATGGCTTTGGTTATGGCCAGGATTTCCCCTTGGTACATTTGGAATAAAAAAAGGATTGCCAAAAGATGGCATGACAGGTTCTAAATATTGTGCTTGCGTCCTACTCCTTTCAATACGAGCACAAACTCTCCTCGCGGTTCATTCACATTGAAATGTTCGAGCAACTCTTCCACGGTCCCGCGAATGGTTTCGCCGTATTTTTTGCTGAGTTCCCGGGATATGGAAACCTCCCTGTCAGCTCCACCCTGCTCTTTTAGCTCCTCAAGGATCTTTACAACCCTATGTGGTGATTCATAGAAGACTACTGTCCGCTTCTCGCCCAGGATCTCCTTAATCTTCGTTGTTCTTCCTTTCTTTTTGGGCAGGAAACCTTCAAAAACAAAAGAATCCGTAGGAAAACCTGACTCCACCAGTGCCGGAACAAAGGCATTTGGTCCGGGCAGGCAATCCACCTTTATCCTATTCTCAACACAGCGGTTAACCAACAGATATCCGGGATCAGATATGCCCGGAGTGCCGGCATCCGAAACAAGGGAAATGGTCTTTCCTTCTTTCAGCTCGGCAATGATCTGCTCTACCTTTTTATGTTCGTTATGGGCATGGAAACTCTGCATCGGAGCCTGTATTTCAAACTTCTTCAGCAGTAGCCCGGTATTTCGTGTATCTTCTGCCAGGATCAGGTCGCAGGATCCCAAAACCTCTATCGCCCTTGGACTCATATCGCCCAGGTTTCCTATAGGTGTTGGGACAACGTACAGCATTCTAGATCTTGTTCAGGAGATTCCTGTCGGACAGCTTCTCTTCCACGTAGGATCTGATCTTGTCCAGAGCTATTCTCTCCTGGGCCATGCTGTCCCGCTCTCTTACGGTCACAGTTCCATTCTCCAGGGATTCATGATCAACGGTGATACAATAAGGAGTTCCGATCAGGTCCTGGCGCGTATACCTCTTTCCAATGGCAGCCTGCTCTTCATAAACGACCTGATGATCCATTTTCAGATCGTTGAAAATGTTTCTGGCATATTCCGGGAGACCGTCCTTTTTGACCAGCGGGAATACTGCGACTTTGTTAGGAGCCAGGAAAGCCGGGAACTTCAGGTAGGTCCTTTGTTTCACATTGTCACCATCCCTTACCTCCTCATGAGTATAGGCTTCGCAAAGTGTCATCAGGAATAGTCTGTCCAAGCCAGCAGAGGTTTCGACCACATAGGGAATATAACTCACATTGGTCTCAGGATCATGGTAAGAGATCTTCTTCCTGGAATATTCCTGATGGTTTTTGAGATCGAAGTCCGTTCTGGAGTGGATTCCCTCTACTTCCTTAAAGCCAAAGGGAAAATTGTATTCAACATCGCTTGCAGCATTGGCATAATGCGCAAGTTTTTCGTGTTTATGAAATCGCAAGGCGTCTTTGGAGATCCCCATGGCCACATGCCAATTCATCCTTTTTTCCATCCAGGCCTCATACCAATCCATCTCTGTTCCGGGGCGCACAAAAAACTGCATTTCCATTTGCTCGAATTCCCGCATTCTGAAGATGAATTGCCTCGCGACTATTTCGTTTCTGAAAGCCTTGCCGATCTGCGCAATACCAAAAGGAATTTTCTTTCTTCCGGATTTCTGAATATTGAGATAATTCACAAATATTCCCTGGGCGGTCTCAGGCCTGAGATACACCTTATCGGAATCTTCGCTCACCGAACCCATATGAGTACTGAACATCAGATTGAATTGACGGACCTCGGTCCAATTTGATGTGCCGGAAAGAGGGCAAACAATTCCCTGCTCGATGATGAGATCCCTGACCCCTTCAAGGTCTTCCGACTCGAGAAGCTTGCCCATGGACGCAGCTAGCTCTCCGGCTTCATTTTCATTTCCCGCATCTCTCAACTCTTCGATCCTGGCTTCCAGGAGTTCATCCGCTCTGTACCGCTTTTTGGAATCCCTATTGTCGATCATCGGATCATTAAAGCTGTCAACATGACCCGATGCTTTCCATATCGTAGGATGCATAAATATTGCAGAATCGACCCCGACCACATTGTCGTTCAGTTGAACCATACTTTTCCACCACAACCTTTTGAGGTTGTTTTTCAGTTCAACACCGTTCTGTCCATAATCATAGACAGCCTGAAGTCCATCGTATATTTCGCTTGAGGGAAAAACGAACCCATATTCCTTGGCATGGGCGACTATATTCTTTAAGGGATCGGTATCCTTTGCTCCTTTTCCGCTGTTTGTCATGGCGGCAAAGATAGGCTGACTCTTAATTGACCTCCAACATTTTTAGATCCTAAGCTTTGGGGATTATCTTGGACCCATGTCTTCCCACTATTTCGTAAAAGAACACCAAGAGTACACGGCAGTTGTTTTGTCCATCCCCTCCAATGGCTATTGGGAAGAATACCTTGCATGGCAACCCTACCTCATTTCAGAATCGAGTTGTTTGGAACGGCTTGAAATGATCAATGTCTATCCCGACGAAGTCTGGGATTATGAAGGCGCTCAACAAACCGGACAGGCAATTTCAGAAGGGGCAATTCAAAAATTCCATACTTTCCAAAACCGCGGGGAGGCATTGACAAAGCTGTTTGAAGAACACCCGAACAATGCCTTGATCTTTTTTGTAGAGGATCCCTCGAATCTGGAAGATCGTATTTTGAAAATAGCACCGGTCGAGAAGAGTATTGAAATAGTATCGAGTAATGCGAGAAGCCTTAAGGTGAATCATTCAATGAAAAAATGGCTCAAAAAAGGATCGATGATCCATTTTGAAGCTCGGGTGCTCGACCCTGAAGAAAATGAGCTCGATTGCAGCAAAGACACCTGGATCGAAACTAAGAGGAAGGAGTTTTTCAATTCAGCAGTAAGGATCCAGCCTGGCTCAGAATTAAGTTCTTGGGTTAGTCTCTCCTGGCAAAGAAGATCCTGTCCTTCCCAAAAACATCTTTTTTCAATCCCATATCATTCCAACCATCTCCTGAGAACAAATCCAATACCCCGGAGCCATGCTCTTCATGGATCTCGAGAAATACCTGTCCTTGCGACCTCAGAGCCTCCCTGCCCCTCTTTTCGATCTCCCTATAGAATATCAACGGATCGGCAGAAGCCGGAAAAAGAGCCTGATGAGGCTCATAATTCAGCACATTTTCTCTAAGCGTTGTCTTTTCAGCAACCGGCACATAAGGAGGATTGGAAACGATC
>JANQHS010000183.1 GCA_028282565.1 Cytophagales bacterium
TCGAAGAAAGGATCCCTGTCAAAAGGCAGGTTCGGGCAGCCTGCGAAATGCTTGGGCTTGATCCTCTCTACGTAGCCAACGAAGGAATATTTATGCTGATCTGCGATTCCGAATATGAAACGGAAATATCGGATTGGTTAAGAACCGTTGAGCTTGGGAAAAATGCCTCATGCATCGGAAATATCACTCGAGATCATAAAAACACCGTTGTGCTCGGTGGAAAATTCGGTGGCAGGAGGACAGTTCAAATGATGGTAGGAGAACAGCTCCCACGCATTTGCTGATGAGATTTTAGTCTAACGGCGGCTCGTGTTTATTATCATTTTCGGAACTGACCGAAGTCATCCGAGACTATTCTGAATGGGATTACATTCAGGCTGTAATTGGTTGTGAAACTCTAATCCTGCACCAATATGGCAAAAAGAAAATCTGGCAAATTCCGGGACAGGGTAGAACTCCTGGATTGCTTGTGGGCCTACCAATCCAAACATGGCTATATCAAAGACAATCATGTAAAACAATGCTCCGAGGATTTTGGGATCTCAGAAGTGGAAATCGAGGGAGTGATCTCTTTTTATCACTTTTTCATGAGACAACCCGGAGGAAAATTTACCATATACCTCAACAACAGCATTGTCTCGGAATTCAAGGGCTTCGAAAGGATCAAGCAAGCCTTTGAACGGGAAACAGGTGCCTCATTTGGTTCGGTTGATCCGGGCAGGCAATTCGGTCTTTTCGAAACGGCCTGCATTGGACTCAGCGATTATGAACCTGCCGCACTTATCAATTTTCATCCCTTTATCAATCTGACCACACTCAAGGTAAAAGAGATTGTTTCTCAACTCAAGAAAGGAAAAAGGCCGGCTGATATATGCGATGATATTCCCAACAATATCCGACTTCAACCTCCAAAAGAAGGCGCGATATTCTTTAGGGACTATAAACCTGGGAGCATCGTACCGCTCCTAAGTCAAATGAAGCCTGAAGCGGTGATCGAGGAGGTTAAGAGGTCCATGCTGAGAGGTATGGGCGGTGCACTGTTTCCTACCGGTTTGAAATGGGCTTCCTGTGCAGCAGAAGGGGAGAAAAAGAAATACATCGTTTGCAACGCCGATGAAGGCGAACCCGGAACCTTCAAGGACCGGGTTTTGATGACTTCCATGCCTGCTCTTCTGCTTGAAGGGATGATTATTGCGGGTTATGCTGTCGGCTCGGATGAAGGGGTGATTTACCTAAGAGCAGAGTACTTCTGGATGAAGAAGCAATTGGAGAAGACCATCAAACAATTCTACAAAATGGGCTTGCTTGGTACTGATATTACAGGTATTAAGGGCTTCAATTTTGATCTCAGAATTCAAATGGGGGCCGGAGCCTATGTCTGCGGGGAAGAGACTGCCCTGCTCAATTCGATGGAAGGAAAAAGAGGTGAACCCAGGACCAAACAGTTTTTTCCCACTGAAAAGGGATTCCTCGATAAACCTACCGTGGTCAATAATGTAGAAACATTTTGTGCAGCGGCGAGGGTCGTAGAGCTTGGGTCGGACCATTTCCTCAGTATTGGGACGGCATCCTCTCCTGGAACAAAGCTCCTCAGTGTTTCTGGAGACTGCCATAAACCCGGCATCTATGAAGTTGCCTGGGGCACGAAGGTCTCACGGGTTTTGAAAGAAGCCGAGGCGGAAAATCCAAATTTTGTCCAGGTCAGCGGGCCATCGGGAAGTTGCATCTCGGCTAAGGAGTTTAAGAGAAGCATTGAAAAAGATGATCTTCCATGCGGAGGTTCCTTTATGATCTTCAACGACAAAAGGGACATCCTGACCATCATGAAGAATTATACCAACTTCTTCAAGGAGGAGTCCTGTGGATTCTGCACGCCATGCCGAGCCGGAAACTTCATTATTCAGCGAAAACTGGAAAAGATCGGAAAGGGGCTCGCCTATCCCAGCGATTATGATGATATCAGGGAATGGGGCGAGGTAATGAAAATGACCAGCCGATGCGGCCTTGGAAAGGCTGCAACCAATTCTTTGAATCAGGCTCTGGAGAAGTTCCCCAAATATTTTGACGGATTGGTGGATCACCATAAGGAGGGATTGAACAAGGAATTTGACCTTGAATCCGCAGTTCAGGAATATGAAAAATTCAAAAGCTAAGACCATGGCAAAAAAGAATTCCAAAGAGATCGTCATCAGCATCGATGGAAAAAAGATCAACACTCAGGAAGGGAAGAATCTGGTAAAGGCAGCGGAGGAAAATGGCATTTTCATCCCTTCACTATGCTATTATGAGCATATAGACCCTCCATTGGGTACATGCAGGGTCTGTACCTGTACTATTGATGGCTATGATGGACCCGCCTGTACTCAGAAGGTCAGGGATGGGATGAAGGTTGAGGTGCAAACCAAAAAACTCAGGGATACCCGATCGGCTATTGTGGAGATGATGTTTTCTGAAGGCAACCACTTTTGCCCGGGCTGTGAGAAAAGCGGGGATTGCGATCTTCAGCATATGGGATATGAAATGGGTGTTTCCCGGTCCAGATTTCCACATTTGTTTAAGGACCGGCTGATTGATTTTAACCCCAAGAGGATGGTCATTGAACATAATCGCTGTGTCAAATGCCATCGTTGTGTGGAAGAAGTCTTGACCGATGACGGCAAGAGGGTCTTTTCATTTGCGAACCGAGGAAACCAAACCGAGGTTGCCATTGATTATGAACAGGAGGCGAGGTTGACTGATGATCAGGCATTGAATGCCATGAGCATTTGTCCCACCGGAGCCATCCTGGTTAAAGGAGCAGTCATGACTCCTCTACCCTTTGGTGATCGAAAGTTCGACATGACTTCCGAGCAAAAGGGGTTTTACGAACCCTCGGGAAAAGATTCCAAAAAGGCCGCTAAAAAGGGCAAAAAGAAAACCATTGCTACCATCTCGCTGGCAGGATGCTTTGGCTGTCATATGTCCTTGCTCGACATAGATCTCGGTCTTCTGGACATCATTGAGGTCGTTGAGTTCAATAAATCGCCACTGAATGATATCAAGGAATTCACCAAACAATGCGATATCGGTTTGGTCGAAGGAGGTTGTTGTAACTCCGAAAATGTAGAAGTCCTTCAGGAGTTCAGAAAAAAATGTGATATCCTGGTCAGCTTTGGTGAATGTGCCATCTGGGGTGGTTTACCGGCGATGAGAAATACGATTCCGCTTGAGGAATGCCTGGAGGAGGCTTATCTCAATGGAATGACCTCTGAACCCGGGGAATATATAGTTCCGTATAACCGTGAATTACCTAAGATCCTTGACAAGGTTTATCCCAACAATGAGATCGTCAAGGTGGATTATTTTATCCCCGGATGTCCTCCGGATGCCAACCATATATGGAAGGTTGTTCAAAACCTTCTTTTCAATGAGGATTATTCTGTGTTGTACTCTGAATTTAAATACGACTGATCATGGGCGAAAAAATTGCAATCGATCCCGTAACCCGGGTAGAAGGTCACGGAAGGGTTACTGTCCACCTGGACGACCAGGGCAAGGTGGAAGATGCCTTCTTCCATATTGTGGAATTCAGGGGCTTTGAAAGATTCGTACAGGGACATCCCTATTGGGAAGCCCCGCTCTTGGTGCAGAGGCTCTGCGGCATCTGTCCAGTTAGTCATCATTTGGCAGCCGCAAAAGCCATAGATCAGATCGTTGGACTGGATCCTGAGGACCTGTCACCGACGGCAACAAAACTGAGGAGGCTACTACATTACGGGCAGGTATTTCAGTCCCATGCCCTCCATTTTTTCTATTTGGCCTCTCCGGACCTGCTTTTCGGTGTAGATGCTCCAAGAGAGAAAAGGAACGTGGTTGAGGTGGCCATCACAAATAAGGAGCTGGCCAAAAAGGGAATTCTGATGCGGAAGTTTGGCCAGGAGATTATCAAGGCTATTGCCGGTAAAAAGATACATGGGATTGCAGCGGTTCCCGGAGGAGTTCATAAAACCCTGTTTCCTGAAGAAAGGGAGTACTTCCTGAAAGATGGAGATGTTCCTTCCATTGATACCATGATCAAGTGGACCAAGGAAATGGTGGATTTCATCAAAGCTTATCATGATCAGAATTTTCAATGGCTGGATAGCTTTGCTCATTTCCCTTCCGGACATCTGGGGTTGGTTACCGAGAAGGGTGAGCTGGAATTGTATGATGGCCGCCTGAGGGCTATTGATGCAAAAGGAAAGATAACGCTCAACGATGTTCCGGATGATGACTATATCAAATATTTCACCGAAGGAGTTGAGAAATGGTCCTACATGAAATTTCCGTATCTCAAGGATCTAGGAAGAGGAAGAGGCTGGAACAGGGTTGGCCCATTGGCCAGGCTAAATGTCAGCGAGTCCATCAGCACTCCCTTGGCAAACAAGGAGCTTCTTGAATTCAAGGCCTACAACGGAGATAAACCCAACAACTCCACTATGCACTCGCATTGGGCCAGACTTATTGAAATGCTCTACTGTGCTGAAGAAATGAAGAACCTTCTCGACGATGAGAGCATACTGGGTGAAGATCTTCTGAGGGAAGGAACTCGACGTCCGGAAGGAATCGGGATTATCGAAGCTCCCAGGGGAACGCTAATTCACCATTACCAGGTTGATGAAAAGGGCATGATCACCAAGTGCAACCTGATCGTTTCTACCACACACAACAATGAAGCGATGAACAGGGCGGTCAGATGGGTAGCAAACAATGTGCTTGATGAACAAAAGGAGATCACCGATGGCATGTTGAATCAGGTAGAGATCGCGATTAGGGCCTTTGATCCATGCTTGAGCTGCGCGACCCATGCGGTCGGAAAAATGCCTTTAAAACTGGAGGTTTATAACTCTGATAATCAGATTATTAATCAATTCATTAAAGATTCCAACTAATGGTTGATCTCAATTCTTCAAGAACTCTGATGATAGGAATCGGAAACTCAGGTCGATCCGATGACGGTCTGGGTTGGAGCTTTGTTGAAGAAGTAGAAAGGACGGGTGAGTTCAAGGGGCCATCCATACTGAGGTACCAGCTTCAGGTGGAAGATGCTGATCTGATCAAGGACTACGACACTATTGTTTTTGTCGATTCTTCCGAAGAAACTCTTGAAGGAGGACATGGATGGTCTGAAGTATTTCCCGCTAATGATTTTTCGTTCACCACCCATCAGATCTCTCCTCAGGTGGTTCTTCATTTATGCGAGTTCATCTATAAGAGAAGACCAAAAGCCTTTTTGATGGCCATTAGTGGCAAAACATGGGAATTGGATCAAGGCTTAAGTCAGGTGGCAGAGGGAAACCTGCGAGGTGCATTGAGTAAGTTTCAAGAACTGACAAACCCCAGACTGGAAGAGGCCTAAGTCATCGTTTTTTCGATAGTCCGATGGGCTGTCGAAATATTGTATGCAGAGGTCAACCAAAAAAAGGTTTTCTCGTATATATCGTAATATTCACTGAGAAACCCCATTTTTGCAGGTTGAAACCCCCTCACAAAGGCTTCATGTCCAAGAACCGTTGGTTGTTCACCCTTATTCTGATCAAGCAATTCCTGTTCACGGGAATTACCCAGGTCGTCTATGCTCAAAGTAATGCCAACTTAGAGGGGGTTGTTCCAAAGCAAAAACAAGCCATTGCGATCGACTATCAAGCTGAAGGCGCAGGAGCCAATCATACCCTGGGCTTTTTCTTTTTTGATATTGATACAGACAAAGACGGTATTCCTGACTTTTTTGAGGTCGCAGCCTCGGAAGATCTTGATGGAGACGGATTGAGCAATGGGGTGGATCCGGATGATGACAATGATGGTATCCCCGACGTTGCAGATGTCCAACCCGCTGGGGTCTTCTCAATGCCAGGGTCATTTTTTAGAGATGGTACAAAGGCCGAGATTGCCGGAGCCACAGCAGGGGATTATTGGCAATTCGTGCCCAACAACCTGATCGTAGGCGGAAAATACAACGGGATGTTCGAACACCCGGGGGCTTACCTTTATGTGGACAATAATCAGGATAGTATACCGGATGTACTTCAGTATTCAACGAATGACCTCCCGCCTTATGTGATCGACACCGGTTTCTCTGCAAATCATGTTCTGCTGGGAGCGTTTCCCACCCTACTCGGAGATTGGGAATACAGTGGCACACCAGGTGTTTCTTCCGCATTTAAAAAACATACACTTGGAAAGACCATCTTCGAGCTTGCTGATGATGATAGCGGAAATGGTGTCAATCCTAACTATTCCAATTATTCCCCCTATTTCCCGGAGACCTCCGATATATATGGAACCGCTGACGGTCAGGTGGATTATGATACTTATGGGACTTCTGATCCCAATAGCCCCAAAATACCTACGGAGGTATTTGGAACGGATCCTCAGGGTGTGGATTATTTCAGATACAGATGGTTTGAAAACCAGATCAACAAGGATAGGGAAATTGTATTCTTTGTCATCACCTATTGGAATTCATCAGGTTCCTCGACAAATACCTATTATTCAAAACCGGAATTAAATCAGCTTCCACCCTGGACGACAACCAACAGAAATGGTAGAACCAGCGGGGATGACTTTGGAGGTTGGGTAGGTCAAAACGACTGGTATCCGAATTTTCAAAGCACCAGTGAGCATGATGCCCTTGCTGCGGGGGTCTTCGGTGCCGGCACTACCTGGTCGATGATCGCGAGCTCTCCTACCGACGGATCCAGCCCGGTAGCACTTCTGCCTGCGAATCAACCATGGGTCGATCTCTACGAAAACTGGAGAGAGGATAGGAAGATCCTTCAATACCTTGCCCTCGGAGATATGTTTGACTTTGCCGCCGGAGCAAACGCGAGATTTCTGGGACGATATGGTATTGACCTTAGTGCTGACAATCAAAACATCATCATCCGAGCTCAGAACTCCAAAACCGCAAGCTTTCTGATATCACCGGTTGAAGGGGATACCAATAGTTATTTTATAGGTGTCGAGGATATCATTGGTGACCGCGACTATGATGATGTGATGTTTTACTTTACCTACTTCGCAGGGGTAAATATCTCTGCAAACCTGGAATCCTTCTTCCAGGTCGGGCAATGTTTCGACACCATCACCTATCAGGCCACAATAAGAAATTCCGGGACCGCTGATGCAACAGGGGTTGTTTTTGATCTCACACCTGATGCAAATAGTGCCCTTGTGGTAGGTACCGTTAAAACAACTAGCGGAGCCGTAACCATAGGTAATACAGTAGGAGATATGATGGTGCAGGTCAACGCGGGAACAATTGCTCCCGGTGATTCCGTATTGATCACATTTCAGGTTGGATTTAATAGTGCTATTTATCCGGGAACCAATACACTTTCCACACAAGGAACGGTTTCGGGTGGAAATTTTTCCAATGTCCTCACCACAGACAGGGATGGTACTGCGGTTTTCCAACCCACTGTAACCGACCTGGATAGCTTTTTTATTATGCCCATCAGAGGCCCTTCTGATACCACGGTTGCTTTGGGGAACAGCTGCGATTTTACCCTTCCGGATTTCAGGGATTCTGTTTTCGTGGACAACTTCTGCCCTCCGCTTACAAAAGTCCAAAACCCTGCCCCTGGTAGTTCGATAAGTGCTAATTCAGCGGTAAATATCAGTGTCACGGATAACAACGGTAGAAGTGCGTCCTGGGTTTTCAACATCATCGTAGAGGATACTACTGCACCAAATGTCATTGTCAAAAATCCAACGATATATCTTGATTCGACAGGCTTTGTATTGATCACTCCCGACTCCATAGACAATGGAAGTAATGACAACTGTGGTCCTTTTACCCGCACCGTCAGTGAAGACACTCTTGATTGCGCTGACATCGGCGCAAACACCGTTTGGCTCGTTCTGACAGATACGGCTGGAAATGCAGATTCAGCTACATCGACGATCACGATCAGCGATACAATATCACCGGTTGTTATTCCGGGAAGCGGGAATGTTTATATCGGAGCCGGAGGAAATATTGTGGTGACTCCCGCCATGGTCGACAGTGCCTCTTATGATAATTGTGGCATTGCAAGCATGAATGTAGCTCCGAACTTTTTCAC
>JANQHS010000258.1 GCA_028282565.1 Cytophagales bacterium
ACCAGGGAGGACAGCATCACCGATGCACTGGTAAAGATGACAGCCGGAGGATATGGCTGCATTACTGTGGTGGATTCCGATGGGAAGCCAATCGGAGCCTTCACCGATGGGGATCTCAGGAGACTGATCGAAAAAGACGGCCATGCAGGCATCGACAAGAAGCTTGCCGATCTGGAATTCAGTACCCCGGTAACCATCGATGGTGAAAGACTCTTAAACGAAGCTTCTGAAGTCTTTCACGAAAGAGCAGTAGACAACCTGATCGTCACCCTTGATGGAAAAGTAGTTGGCATTCTCGATATACAGGATTTGAATTGAGCCCCACTGAGGTCATAGATCTTTTCGGCCGCCATGGCTGCAAAAATTACCAAAGCGAATGGGTTTGGGCTAAAAAAATAGGTCAGATCAAAGCCTTCCTTTTTGATTGGGATGGGGTTTTTCATTCGGGATCAAAAGGCCCCTCCTACCCGGGTACCTTTTCCGAGGAGGACAGCATGGGTTTGAACATGTTGAGATTCGCATATTATCTCCGATCGGCAGAGCTACCCTATGTCGGGATCATTTCGGGTGAGGATAATCCTACCGCTTCTTTTCTAGCCAAAAGAGAATGCCTGAACGGCGTTTTTCTGAAGGTGAAGCACAAGGTCAAGATACTTGATCACCTCAAAGAGACCAAGGGGATCAAAGCTGAAGAGATCTGTTTCGTCTATGACGACATTCTTGACCTGAGTCTTGCAAAAGAGGTTGGAATGAGGATCTTGGTGACAAGGCAATCCAGTCCCATGTTTTCAGACTATTGCCAAAAGAATCAGCTAGCGGATTTTGAGACCAGCACAGGAGGTGGCACTGGAGGTACAAGGCAATTTTCAGAATTCTTCCTTGGGATGTCCGGCCAATTTGAAGAGGTGATCAGCCAGAGGGTGGCTTATTCGGATGAATACAAGTCCTACATCGGGAAAAGGTCAGAGGTCATGCCCGAGTTCTATCTTTTTGACCAGGGGGTCATGAAGTGGGTCGAGCATTGATCTATTCCGCTACCACTTTCAGCTCTACGCGGCGGTTTTTCTCCCTTCCCTCCTCGGTATCGTTTGAGGCAATGGGAACCCCACTGCCATAAGCCGCCGGAACCAATCGATGTTTGTCGATACCCTTTTCCTTGATCAGGTATTTGCCAACAGCTCTAACTCTGGATTTAGAAAGAGAATTGTTCTGCCCGTCAGACCCGGTATCATCGGTATGGCCTGAAACCTCTATGATGGTCTCAGGATGTTCTTCGATCCAGGCAGCGATATCATCAAGAGTCCAGAAAGCCTCCCCGTCAAGATCGGATGAATTGGTAGGGAAATAGACTGCGCCAAGCACAGTATTGATGTACTTTACCTTCCTGAGTTTCTTCTTGTCATCGCCCGCGGAGGTTTCGATTGAGTCCATTTTGGACCTGGCTATTGTAGCCTCGTTGATCTTATAGGTCCTGGTTCTCTTCTTCACTTTGATGGAGTAGGTAGAATCTCCCCTGGCAATAGCCTTTTCCTTCTCTTTCACTTTCTTTTGGACCAGTTTTCTTTGCTCCTTATCCCGGTGATGCTTTTTACGACAGTAATCCTTGAAGCAGATCAAGGGCTTGTTGCCGGTTCTTTCCCAATGGAAAACAAACGGTGGCTTTTTGCATGCAGTCAACATCAGCACTGCAAAGACAATAAGGATCGGTCGTTTCATATTCAGATCTAAAGCTCCTAAAAAAGTTAAGATAAGGCCTTACTTTTCTTTTATTCCCGACTCCTCCATAAGGTAAAGCCCGTAATTTCTGATCGCCTCGACCACGGGAATACATGTCCTTCCCTTTTCCGAAAGAGAGTATTCCACCTTGGGTGGGACCACAGCATATACCTTGCGATGAATAAAACCCTCCTGTTCCAATTGGCGTAGCTGCGAGGTCAGCATTTTATCCGTGATGTGAGGAATATCCTTTTTCAGTTCGCTGTACCGGAAGATCCTGTCCTTCAATCTCCAGATGATCGGCATTTTCCACGTCCCCCCGATCCTGTCCATTGCGAACTCAACCGGGTTATAGTAAAGTTTGTTGTTGTATAAAAACTCAGGCATAACTAATTGTTTATCAAATTACTTTCTAAAAAGTAAGTACCTCTCTAATAGGATAGTATATTGCCAAATATACTATATAATCCAAGCTTTGTCCTTCCAAACATGAAAAAATGAAATCAATAAAAGCAATAGCACTGGTTGGAGCGGCTTTCCTCTTTTCCTGCTCGCAGCCCCAGGCTCAAAACACTGATGAAAAAAAGGAGGACATACGGGAGGAAAGGTCATACGTACATGCGCATGGAATGCCATACAAGGGGAAGATCCTCATGGTGGCCAGCAGCCCTAGCGTTTCAACGCAAACCGGCTGGCCCATAGGCTTTTGGGCGGCTGAGTTGACGCATCCCCTCTTTGTTTTCCAGGAG
>JANQHS010000267.1 GCA_028282565.1 Cytophagales bacterium
TTTTCTCGTAGTTGAAAAGATTCATGAGGGGAAGATAATTTGTTGTATTATAAAAATACTAAATTGATATTTTTGGCTGGTAGATAAACCCACTTTCAAGTGGAATCTATCTCGCGATTTCAGGCTTCATTGTTGTAGCTATATTCATGATATTCGGCTTTGTTGCTCTATGGTATTGGCGCATTGATTAGATCGTTCAGAATCAGGAAAAGATTATTGAGCTACTAGAAAAAATTGCCGGCAAATAGAAAGGGCTGAAAATTTCTGTCCTCGCTCACGCAAATCAATTAGAAATAAATTACCTCATGCAAAATTGAGGAATTAATGAATAGGGATAAAAGACTGATAAACAATAAATTATGGATGTAATTGAAGAGAAACTAAGCAATCACATATTAAAAGCTCATGAAATCTTGCAACTTAATATCGGCAAATCCGCTGATGAAGAGCCCGCATCCTTTGGGCAGATCCTGAAGGCTGCTATTGAACACGAAAAGACCGAAACTTTGAAGAAAATGTATTGGGAGATGGGGACTATGAATGAATGGTTGAAAACGATCGCCCATAAAGACCGTTAGAAAGGCAAAACATTCTCCTCCTGATTGGCTTCACAAAAGACACCCGATGCAAACCCGGTTAAACTCATGCAACTGGCCAATGAAAAAGCGATCATGTTTAAAGTGGATTTAGCGGCAGGTATCAAACCTATTGGAAAAAATTCTGTCCTTTAAACCATGAAGAAGATCTACCTTGCCTTGACTGTCCTGGGCTTTGTCGCCCCCAATACCTGGGTAATGAAGGTTTCAATACAAACCGGAAACATCCTTTTATGGGCAAGGCCCCTGGAAACCATGGCCGGTATGTTTGTGAATGATATCTCTACAGCATTTGTGGTCGACCTGCTGTTCGTGGTCCTCGTATTTATGATCTGGAGTTATCAGGAGTCGAAAAGGCTGGGAATGAAAGCACCATGGATCGTCTGGGTCCTGACCATGCTTTTTGGTTTAGCCGGAGGCTTACCTTTATTTCTTTATCAAAGAGAATCAGCCCTTGAATCAAACTCCGGAACCAATGGGTGAAAAAGGATCAAAGATGCAGCCGCAGTCAGAGCAATCGGCAAAATTGGTTCAGGACATGCTTCAAGGCATTGAGGGGATCTCCTTCAAGAAAATGTTCGGTGGCTTTGGTTTTTTCTTTCGGGAAAAGATGTTCCTGATCGTTGATTCAAAAGGCAAGGTATTCTTAAAGGCGAGTGGAAAACTCAAGGATGATATGGTTGAGGCGGGAAGCATACAACATAGCCGCATGCCTTATTATTCTGTGGATCCGCACTCGGAAACCGTTCATAACCTTAATCTGATCCGGCGATCCCTGGACCTTCAATAAGGACAACGTTGAGCAAAAGAAAACCGGAGGAAGAAAGGTATTCAGGAAGGATAGAGCAGATCCTGCCGGGATTGCTCATCAAAAGAAATTATCCCGAGAACATCCTTCCCGAAGACATGGAGCTTTTCTCGGATTATCTCCAGTCCGAAGCCTGGCCGGTATTTCGCATAGAGCTTGAAAATGTCCGGGTCAATAGCGAGCTCTTTATCAAGAAGAATTTCAGAATACTTCCGGAGAGCTTTGGGGATCAATGGCAGGAAAGGGTCTACAATCGTCCCCTCACCCTCGCCAAGAATTATTTGAAGGATCTTTTGAGAAATGATCAACGGGAGGAGGTGGTTCTGAATGTTCTTGACCAGTTCTCCACCGGGGGATTTTTCCATTGGCATACGGAGATCATCCCGCGTCTTATACTGGCTGAAAAGTATGTCGATCCTGAAATTCCGTTTTTTCTTCCTTCCTATTTTCTCAAAAAATGGCCCTTCGGAAATGATCTTCTGAGCATCATCAACAGGAAAATGATCAGTCTTGACCAGCATCAACTGCTCAAGACCAAGAAGATGATCTTCATTTCTCAGCCGGGAGGCCCGCTCAATTATCAACCCGAGCCACTGATGGAATCATCCAGGCGCATTAAGGCTTCTTTTTATGATGAGGACTACAAGGGAAAACCGAGCAAAAAGATCTATATAACCCGCAAAAAAGTCGGAAGGAGAGTTCTCCTCAACGAAGAAGAGCTTCTTCCGATCTTCAATAACCATGGATTTGAAATTCTGAATCTCGACAGAATGAGTACCTACGATCAGGTCAATCTGTTCAGCAGATGTGAAGAGGTTCTGTCGATACATGGAGCAGGGCTGACCAATATGGTGTACATGCCCAGAGGCTCCAGGGTGATTGAGATCAGGCGTGGGATCAAAAGCCATATGTTGAATTTCTTCTTTACCCTATCACAAAGTTTTAACCACAAGTACTATTACCTGCTTGGGGATCTGCCCGACTCCGGGGGAATGAGACATGAAGTCCGGGAAGAGGAAAAATCCATTCGAATAGACCCGGAAAAACTCGAAGCCTTCCTTAAGAATTTCTGATTATCAATACGACGTCAACTAAACTCCTTTTCTTTGTCCCGGTTTCAATAGTCCGGAATTTGAACTTTGGAATGAATGATTAAAAAAATCATAAAATCGGCTTTCAGGACCCTGGGGTTCACGATCACCAAAATCCAAAAGGATCTGCCCAGACCCATCGATCCGGATGACAAGATCGGGATCAACCCAAAGTACCTGGCCAAAGTTTGTGAACCTGAGCTTGTGATCGATGTTGGAGTAGCCTATGGTACATATCCCATATATGATGCCTTTCCCAAAGCCAGGCTGATCCTTGTGGAACCGCTCAAGGAATACAAAAAGGCGATCGAAAAGATCCTTGACGAATTTGGTGGCTCTTGGGTCTCTAAGGCTCTTGGGGAGAAACCGGGGGAACTGGAAATCAAATTTACAGGTGAGACCTTTGAAAAAGCCTCACTTTTTGACCGCACGGAGCTTTCCGCCGAACAGGGACGGGATAAGTCAAGGAAAGTAGAGGTGACAACCCTGGACCGGGTATTGGAGAATGAGAATATCGCAAACCAAAAAGTTCTACTGAAAATAGATACCGAAGGAGCTGAGCTCTCGGTTCTCAAGGGTGCAGGATCTTCCCTTCAACATATCGATTACGTGATCGCTGAAGTTTCCATCGCCAAAAGATTTGAGGGCAGCTACGTTTTTGAAGAGATGATCAGTTTCATGGATCAGCAGGGATTCTACCTGTATTCCATACTGAGTATGACCGGACCCCCGACCGAAAATCGTCAGAGATTTCTCGACATCTTGTTTTTGAGGAAATAGATCACTCTTCGTACCCCAGTTTCCTGATCAATCCCGGAAACTTCGAATTAAAATATTCCAGATGGTGAGGCTTGAGGTGGTTTTTCCAGTCTCCCGGAGTTCCCTTCCTGTAATGGGACTTTACATCCTCCTGAGATTTTTTACGACCACCGGACATCTTCTTAAAACTTCTTTTTTTCACTATGGAATCGATAGCCGCCTGATTGATCTTATTACCGATCCTCTTTCCTTCGGTGGTTTTTCGAAGAACTCTGTTGGAATATTCCCTAAGGGTGTTCACGGTGTTAAACCCTTTCTGATCATCATAGATGCCAAGGAATCTGAAGATCTCCCTGAATTTGCCCGAAGGATTCCGGGTGAGGTCCTCGAATTTCACTTCCATGAAATCAGGATCATCATAATTCCAGGTGTTCATATGGTCAAGGAAATATCCGGTGAAATCAATCTCCATCATTAACCCTTCATCCTTGTCAACCTTCTCCAGCCTGCTTCTGTATTCCTCCAATTCATACCAGTCCAGTATTTCATGACTGTATAGATGAGAGTAATATCCGGAAACAATGACATCTCTGGGGTCCCTGATCACGTGAAATCCGCGCACATCCGGTACCTGCTTGACCTTCTCGTAAACGCTATTGGTACAGATATAAAAATCGATGCTATCCCAATTGATCTCGTCCTTGGGATTTTTGATCATATTGATTTGATTCTGAAGGGGTCGGTAACCCATCAAAGCGCTGACGTCGAACAAAATATTGGAAAGCCACATCGAGCCACATTTGTGGTGGCCAAAATATCCTAGAGTCATAAAGCCCTAAAGGAAAGAATTTATTGTGGAAAGGTCACTTCGAAAGTCGAACCCACATACTCCTCTGAGTTCAGGTTGATCGTGCCACCAAGTTTTGAAAGAGCCTCTTTTACAATATAAAGGCCCATGCCGTCACCCTTCGAAAGTTCCGTTCCCCGATAAAACATGTCGAACACCCGTTCGATCTTTGAATCCGATATTCCTATTCCATTATCGGCTACGGAAATGGTAACTCCCCGTCCATTCTCTTTAGAACTCAGCTCAATGAAGCTGGAGGTTTTTTCATGGTCGGCATACTTAATGGCATTGGAAATTATGTTTGAAAAGACCATTCTAAATCTATCGCGATCGGTTTGGATCTCCAGATCTTCGGATATATCGACTTTAATTGACAACTCTCTGGCCCCTTCACTGTAGGCCAAGCCTGAAATAATTCCCTTAAGTTCACTGGCAACGAAAATCTCTTCAGACTTAACATCACTTCTGTTGCTTTTCAAATAGGAATTGATGGTATGTATGGTCTCGTCCAGTTTTTTAGTCGATTCCCTGATCAGTTGAAGGTATTTTTCAGAGTTCTGAGGGTCTTTAACTATGAGATCAACCAAGCCAAGAATAGAGGTCAGCGGAGCCCTTAGATTATGGGAAACACTGTATGAAAAATGGTCCAACTCTTCATTGATCCTTTGAAGTTCCGAGGTCCTTTCAATGACCTTGCTTTCAAGAGATTTGTTCAGCTTGATCGTCTCATTAGATTGCTCAACCAATTCCCTGTTCAATGCTCGCACTTTTTTCACGGCCTTCTTCTGTTGGCTTTCATAAGAGAAAATGATCAACAGAAGTATGGTCACGCCAAGAACAAAATTCATCGCTTTGACAAGAGGGAAGTAAACCATGGGAATGAGTGCCGGAAACTCAATACCATAAAAACCCAGAATGGCCATGCCGGTTACAAAAATCAGGGTGATGAAGGACCAAACCTTTCCCGAGAAATTATTGGTGAGCAAATACCCGGTTATAGGAGCAAAAAGTAGCCAGATCAATGCCGGTGAAAAGATCCCACCGGTAAAAACAACCAAAGCTCCCAAATCGAGGATGACCGAAAATGCACAAAAGTTTCCGAGCACTTTGTAGTTAACACCCTGCTTGATCCAGTAAAGCATCAACACGGCCAGGAAGGTACCAAGGGTAGAAAAAACCAACCCTGTTTTGAAACCAATGGCCACATAAACAAAGGGAAGAAAGAGCGTAGCAAGTCCTCCTAAGAACAACAGATAAAAAGTAAGGGAAACTTTCCTCCTCACCTCGGGATCGGGATAGTGATCACCCATGAGGTAATCCCGGAAGCTATTCATCCATTTCATTAGCATAGTATTCTCCCCATAGCACCGTCAAATTACAAATTCAAATGCCCAATTGCTGTTCTAAATCTTGTAATCGTGCTTTCAATCTTACGTCAAGCCACTCGATTATGTTGTGCTGCTATTTTTGCAGGTTCTAAAAAACCGAATGGATCATGGATCGAGACTATCAGGAATTGCTGAACGAGTTTGGAAGCCCTCTATACGTATACGAGGAGGAAGTCATTCGCAAGAACTACGAAAGATTTAAAAGTGCCTTTCAGGTCGAAAACCTCAAGATCTTCTATGCCTGCAAGGCTTTGAGCAACCAGAATATCCTGAGCTTATTCAAGTCATACGGAGCTTCGTTGGATTGTGTGTCTATCGAAGAAGTGGAGTTGGGGATCAGGGCGGGCTTCAGTCCTCAAGAGATCCTCTTTACTCCCAACTGCATATCAGAAGAAGAATACGAAAGAGCGATCGCCTTTGGGGTCAGGATCAATGTGGACAATTTGCCTGCCCTTGAGTACCTGGGAATGAAATATCCCGGGATCAGGCTCTGGATCAGGATCAATCCTCACCTGATGGCCGGTGGAAACAGGAAGATCTCTGTCGGGCATATCGATTCCAAATTTGGCATTTCAATTCACCAGCTCCCACACCTGAAAAGACTGGTCCAAAGCCTAGGAATAGAGGTGGAAGGCATACATACCCATACGGGTTCCGATATCATTGATCCGGAGATCTTTATCAGGGCGGCCGAGCTCATCTTCGGGGTAGTCCGTGAATTTGAATCGGTACGGTATATCGATTTTGGTAGCGGCTTCAAGGTTCCATACAGGCCCGAGGATACTGAAACACAGCTTGAGGAATTCGGAAAGAAATTTGGAGATGCCTTTAACGAATTCTGTACCTCACAGGGAAAAGAGTACACGCTCTGTTTTGAACCGGGAAAGTTCTTGGTCAGCAATTCCGGAAGCTTTTTGACGAAAGTCAATATCATAAAGCAAACCACTTCCTGTGTGTTCATAGGTGTGGATTCCGGTTTCAATCATTTCATACGCCCCATGTTTTATGATGCACACCACGAACTCTCAAATATTTCAAACCCCGGAGGTGAAAAAAAGGTCTACAACGTGGTTGGCTATATATGTGAAACCGACACTTTCGCCTCGGATAGATTTATCAGCGAGGTTAAAAAAGGAGATGTGTTAAGATTCAGCAATGCCGGAGCATATTGTTTTTCAATGGCTTCGAATTACAACTCAAGGCTAAGACCTGCCGAGGTCCTGATACTGAACGGTGAGGCGAGGCTTATCAGAAAAAGGGAAACCCTTGAAAATCTCTTGGAGAACCAGGTGATCCTGGAACTTTGATGGCCTAATTGCTTTTTGGCGGGTAATAATAGAAGATCTTCTGCACGACGTCATTGATATTCTTTTCCCTGTTCTTGGTGCTTTCATCAATGGTCCCTTCTCCTCTTCCCTGCCAAACAAGCTTTTCTGTTTCGGCATCGATGAGATCGATGAAAAGGGTTCCGACAACATAATTCACCGTGTTGACATCTGTGGTACTGAACCCTCCGCGCCCATATCTGTATCCGCCTCCGTAATAATTGGTGGTAGCATAGGTATTCTGCTCTTGCTGAGCGGTCAGAACTATATCCACATACAGATCAGGATTGTCGGACTCGGTGAAACCCTTAGCCGCCATCTGCGTGTTCACGGCATTTTTTAAACGATCCTTGTTCAGGTCATTCAACGGCAGTTCATCAACCCTATGATCAAATTTGTAAGTCTTGTATTTGGAGAAATCCGCTGTATTGTCATAGTCCATGGAGATCTTGATCGACTCGCATGAGAAAAGCAACATGGTAAAAAGTCCGAAAACGATCAATCGTTTCATTGCGTAGATGATTTATAAGGGTTAAAGATACTACTCAGAAATACAAAATTATACATCGGCCAACTCCTCCGGCAACACCGCCCAACCTCCATTTAGTTCGCCGTCCAGCATTCCGATCAATCATAGAGAAGCCCCCAAAATTTCTGATAGAGATTAAGCTTGTTCGTCGGATCGGCATAGCAGGTGATACAGCCGAGATTGACAAGAGTTTCATGGTTCATCAATTTGATAACCTTAACAAAAAGTGCCTTAACTTGGTTTGAAATAGAGATTATGGCATATGATGAGCATTTGGAGGAAAGGATAACCCGAACTCTCAGGAAAAGAGGAACTGGCTTCGAAGCAAAAAAAATGATGGGCGGGCTTTGCTATATGGTCAATGACAAAATGTGTGTCGGAATTGTGAAGGACAACCTTATGGCCAGGGTGGATCCTGAGCTCTATTCAGAGATCCTTCGAAAAAAAGGAGCCAAAGAAATGGACTTTACGGGTCGATCGATGAAGGGGTTCGTTTTTGTAGGACCCGAGGGAATAGATCTGGAAGATGATCTTGAATA
>JANQHS010000109.1 GCA_028282565.1 Cytophagales bacterium
GTTTCATACTTGAACAAAACCGGGCTGAAAACGGACTCGTCCTGACTTGGGGACAAAATGACGATTGAGGGAACACCGCTTTGGAGACTATCCTGAATCGATTTTGATTGCAGAAGATCATCAAGGTTCCTTGAGCAATTCAAAGAACAGAGGGCAAAAAAGGTCAGGATACTAATTCTCAAGTGCACCATTTTCAATCCACTTAATGATCATTTCCTTCTCCGAAGGCTTCAGCATTCGGATATCCGGAACACCGATCGGAGGCATTGGATTTGCAACATCATTCAATCTTTCGACAATGTCCTCCCTGTTTCTGAAGATCTTCTGATAGGTCCTAAGATCCGGTGGCTGTATCCCATCGTGGCATTCCTCAATTGAACAAGCACTTTGAAACAGGGGAAGAATACTAGCGCTAAAACTCGGCTCGCTATTCAGAGTCAATTCCGGAAGATCCAGTTCCGATTTTTGTCCATATGACCAGCAGAAAAAAAGAATGGTCCAGAAAGGAATAAGCATGACCATCTCTAATTATCCAGAGCACCCTGGTTTACCCATTTAACGATCAGGTCGATCTCGGCTTGAGAAAGTGTATCTGGTGCAAGAGGCATAGACCTATCCAAAACCATGGTCTTGATCTCCGTGGCTTTTGATCGTACTACAGAAAAATCACTCAGATCGGAATTGTTGCTGTTGTGATCATGACAATCTTTGAGAGCACAACTGGTGTTTATGATGGGTTCCACTTGTGAGGAGTAATAAATTGTGTCAACGATTTTGTACTGGCTTTCGATGGTCATATCATGATCAGGCATGAAAAGACTGGTGTTGGCTGAAAACGGATCCATCAAATAAGTGCTGTCGCCACCCCAGTTGCGAAACTCCAGACCTGGTTTCCGCTTACCTTCAACAAATACCTGCTCTCCCAGCAGATAAAAACCACTTCCCGTTCCTCCTCTTACCTTTAAATAAAATCTGTTCTCCTTGATCCGGAATGAGATGGTAGATCTGGCTATAACCCTGGCCTGAACAACATCCCATAATCCCAAACTCCATGTTGCCGATCCTTCAGGATGGGATTCGATCACCATGGTATCCAAATCCAGAACTTGGGTCTTTACAAGTGTGTCGTTGCGATACAATCTGATCTCCCTTTCTCCCTGAATATTCTCCCAATTCCACTTGAGGTACTCAACCGTAAAAGGGGTCTGCACGGTATCTCCTTCCATTGGAAAAACCCACTGGATCTCGGGTTGTCCGTTCAGACTTATGGGCAAGCTTGATCTGCACCCCTGGGCGCCTTTCATATAAAGGGTATAATTTCCCTCAGCCAGCCCAGAAAACCTGTTTGCTATTTGGTACAGGGTATCGTTTAGGCTGAATTCCACATTCGGCGTGGGAACAAGAATGATCACCCCATTGCTTTGGTCCTTTTGTGGAAGCAGCAATGTATCTATCAGCGGAAGGCCGAAGGCTGTACAATCGGGGTTCTGATCAGGATCAATTGGTGGATCATCTTTATAGCAGCCAATGGTCAAACACAGGCTGACAAGAGCAAGGTAAAGGAAACTTTTATAGGGGACCATCGAGCTATTTTCTTATAAAATTCCTTCCGGGAAATTCAGGCTCGAATGATGGAAGTCAGAAAAAAAAATGGCACAGACCATCCCAAGACATTTTGAATATAAATGCCTTAATATCAGCTAATTATAATTTGTGCAGATAAGGAGTTTTTGAAACTATAACAATAACTTAATATTGTATGAAAGCAGGGGAAATCTTAGTCGGGAAATATTTCAGAAGCGATCTTCTCAGCTTCTGCGAATTCGGTTTCTGAAAAATGATCTAAGCCAACGCCATTCTTTTTCAGGACCGATAGAACTGTTATGGTATCGAGGTTTCCAACCAGTTCATCCTTGGCCATGGGGCAGCCCCCGAACCCTTTGATCGCGGAATCTATCCTCGTACATCCTGCGTCAAGGATGGCTTGAATTTTTTCAACGGAAGTATCGGGCGTTGAATGAAGATGTGCACCAAATTCGACATTGGGAAAGGCAGGAATCAGAGGGTTAAAGGCATCAAGGATTCTATCAGGATCAGAGACGCCAATGGTATCTGCAAGGGAAATGGTCTTTACATCCAGCCCGACAAGCTTCTCAACGAATTCCAAAATATATTTTTCGTTGTACGGATCCCCGTACGGATTTCCAAATCCCATAGACAGATAAACCACTTGCTGTCGAGCTGAACCATTGATCATAGCCTGAATATTCCCGATGATCTCGAAGGCCTGCTCAATGGTCTTATTGGTATTCCTTTTTTGGAATGTTTCGGAAAGGCTAAGCGGAAAGCCCAGGAGATCTACCAGGGGTTGCTCTACCGCGTCCTCAGCACCCCTTTCATTGGCTACAATTGCCAGCAGTTTGTTTGGCCCCTTATCATCTGAAGAGATCTCGGATAATACCTCGGCCGTATCCTTTAACTGAGGGATTGCTTTGGGTGAAACGAAACTACCAAAGTCAATGGTGTCAAAGCCTACTTTAAGCAATTGCTTGAGGTAAATGATCTTCTCTTCGGTAGGAATCCATTTTTCCATCCCCTGCATTGCATCTCTGGGACACTCAATGATCTTCAGTTGGCTCATCAATAGATCTGTTCAACGATTTTTTTTACCGGCCCCGACCGGCTCATTGTATAAAAATGAATGCAAGGGACTTTTCGTTCCATGAGCTCCCTGGATTGTTGCACAGCCCATTCAATTCCTACCTGGCGTGCATCATCATTGGTTTTACAGTCCGATAAAGAGTCTACAAGATCTTCAGGTAGGTTGACATGGAAGGTTCTCGGAAGAGCTGTAATCTGCTTCAGAGAGGTAATGGGTTTCAACCCGGGAATAATGGGCACATCGATCCCGGCTTTCTGGCACATTTCAACAAAGTCAAAATACTTGGAATTATCAAAGAACATTTGGGTCACAATGTATTCTGCACCGCTGTCCACCTTGTTCTTGAGATATTTCAGATCCGTTTTAAGGTTGGGAGCTTCGAAATGTTTTTCGGGATATCCGGCCACCCCGATACAAAAATCCGTTTTGGTACTGCTGGAGAGATCCTCATCCAGGAAGTTCCCTTCGTTCATGTTTCTCACCTGTTCCAACAGATCGATCGCGTAAACGTGCCCATCCTTCTCAGGAACAAATACGCCCTCCGATTTGATCGGGTCTCCGCGGAGGACCAGGACATTATCAATTCCAAGGAAGTCCAGATCGATAAGGGCATTTTCCGTTTCCTCCCTGCTAAAACCCCCACAGATGATATGTGGTACAGCGTCAACCTGATAACGGTTCATGATGGCTGCGCAGATCCCAACCGTTCCGGGCCTTTTTCTCACCACCTGCTTTTCCAGCAGTCCTCCGGATTTGTTTTTATAGATAAATTCCTCCCTGTGGTAGGTGACATCGATAAAAGGAGGTTTGAATTCCATCAAGGGGCCGATCGCATCGAAGATCGATTGTACCCCCTGCCCTTTAAGAGGAGGAAGGATCTCAAAAGAGATCAGGGTTTTATCCGCTTTTTTTAAGTGTTCGGTAACCTTCATTATAGTTCAGGATCGTAATTCAATACCGGTTTTAACCATTTTTCAATTTCTTCTTTGTCCATCTGCTTCCTGGTGGCATAATCATCAACCTGGTCCTCGGCGATCTTACCCAAGCCAAAATACTTGGCTTCGGGATGCGCAAAATACCAGCCGCAAACCGATGGCGGGGGATCCATGGCAAGGGATTCCGTTAAGCGAATGCCCGTGGCTTCCTGAGCATTCAGAATGCGGAAAAGTGTGTTTTTCTCCGTGTGGTCAGGACAGGCCGGATAACCGGGAGCCGGCCTGATCCCAAGATATTTTTCACGGATCAATTCTTCGTTTGACAATGACTCCTCCGAAGCGTAGCCCCAAAAATCCTTTCTGACCTTCTCGTGCAAATATTCCGCAAAGGCTTCGGCCAGGCGATCGGCCAGGGCTTTGACCATAATGACATTGTAGTCATCATCCTTTTGTTCGAAATAACCAACCAACTCTTTGATTCCTCCACCGGTGGTCACCGCAAAACAGCCCATATAATCCTGTTGGTCGGAAGAGACATAATCCGAGAGGCATAGGTTTGGAAGCCCACTGCCCTTTTTTCCCTGTTGACGAAGAAAATGGATCGCTTGCTCCCGTCCATTTACTTCCAGTGTCACATCATCGCCTTTGGACTTCGCCGGGAATATGCCAAAGACACCATGAGCCTGAAGCTTTTTCTCTCGAATGATCCAATCCAGGAGTTGGTTCGCATCTTCAAAAAGTTTCGTTGCCTCTACTCCGACAGTTTCATTTTCAAGGATCTTTGGATACTTTCCTTTAAGCATCCATGTCTGAAAGAAAGGAGTCCAGTCAATAAAACCCCGCAGTTCTTCCAAGGGCAAATTCTTGACTTCCTGAACACCCAGGAATCGAGGTTTTACAGGTTTAAAGCCTTCAACTGAAGGTTTCCAACTGTTCTCCCTGGATGCAGACAGGGAAATAAAAGATTTTTCAGATTGCCTGAGGGCATGACTTTGTCGAAGTTCCTCGTATTCTTTTTCGACGGAGGCTACATAGTCTCCTTTGGCTTCCTTCTGGATCAATGAACCGGAGACCGTTACCGATCTGGAGGCGTCCAGAACATGTACCACCGGTCCTTTGTACTCCGGGTCTATCTTGACAGCCGTATGAATTCTGGACGTCGTAGCACCTCCGATCAGCAAAGGAAGTTGCATGCCGATCTTCTCCATTTCCCGAGCCACATGAACCATTTCATCAAGGGAAGGTGTGATCAATCCGCTCAAACCAAGGATCGAAGCCTGTTCCTTCTCAACGGCTTCCAGGATCTTGTCCGCCGGCACCATGACACCGAGGTCGATCACGTCAAAATTGTTGCAAGCCAAAACCACGCCCACAATATTCTTGCCTATATCATGAACATCACCCTTCACCGTGGCCAAGACAATCTTAGCTCTGGAAGACCCGGCATTTTGTTCCTTTTCCTTTTCGAGCAATGGCGTCAGGTACCCCACGGCCTGCTTCATCACCCTTGCGCTCTTGACGACCTGGGGAAGAAACATTTTGCCGGAACCAAACAGATCGCCAACAACATTCATTCCGTCCATGAGCGGACCTTCAATGACTTTTAGGGGTGATCCAATGTCATCAAGTGCCTCAAATACATCTGTCTCAACATGATCATTGACACCCTTCACCAAAGCATGCTCCAGCCTTTCTTTGACCGGAAGCTTTCGCCAGGAATCATCTTCCTGCTTTTTGGTTACGTCTCCTTTGAATTGATCGGCATATTCCAGCAGTCTTTCGGTAGAATCCTCCCTGCGGTCGAGCAGTACATCTTCGACTTTTTCCAAAAGTTCATCCGGGATTTCGTCATACACTTCCAACATTGAAGGGTTGACAATGCCCATATCCATACCCGACTGGATTCCATGATAAAGAAATGCCGAATGCATGGCTTCCCGCACCTTCTGATTACCCCTGAAAGAGAAAGAAACATTACTCACGCCTCCGCTGACCTTGGCGCCAGGAAGGTTTTCCTTGATCCATTTGGTGGCCCTGAAATAATCGATCGCATTGCGCCGATGCTCTTCCATTCCTGTACCAACCGGGAAAATATTCGGATCAAAAATGATATCTGAAACCGGGAACCCGATTTCTTCCAAATGTCTATAGGCTCTTTCGCAGATCTCGATCCTTCTCTCAAAATTATCGGCCTGACCTTTTTCATCGAAGGCCATTACGATCACAGCCGAACCATACTTCTTGATCAGGTTCGCCTGTTTCAAAAATTCCTCTTCTCCCTCCTTCAGGCTGATCGAGTTAACGATACATTTGCCCTGAACAACTTTCAGTCCCGCCTCAAGGATCTCCCATTTGGAAGAATCGATCATGATCGGGATCCTCGAGATCTCAGGCTCCGAGGCTATCAAATTCAGGAACCGGGTCATTGCGGCCACCCCATCGATCATCCCCTCGTCCATATTTACATCCAGAACCTGAGCTCCACCACGAACCTGTTCAAGAGCGATACTGAGCCCCTCTTCATATTGATTCTCCTTGATCAGACGCAGAAATTTTCGAGATCCTGTAACATTGGTCCTCTCTCCCACATTGATAAAATTACTTGCAGGAGTAACCGCAAGTGGTTCCAATCCGCTCAGGCGGAGAACGTGTTTCTCTTTGCTTTTGTCCATCAACTTAGTAAACGACTTCTCCTGCCTCCCTGGGTTTATGTGTTTTCGCCAGATCGGCAAGAACGGATATATGCTCAGGAGTTGTACCGCAACAACCACCTATAATGTTGACCAGGCCTTCCTCCAGAAAATTCCCGATCTCTCTTCCCATCTCTTCCGGTGTCTGGTCATATTCTCCAAACTCATTTGGTAATCCGGCATTGGGGTGAACCGAAACTTGAAAAGGAGCTTCTTTGGAAAGGACTTGCAGATAAGGCCTTAATTCCTTGGCGCCGAGGCTACAGTTGAGACCGATGGATAGCAGGTCCACATGAGACAAGCTGATCAGAAAAGCCTCAACCGTTTGGCCGGAAAGCGTCCTTCCGCTGGCATCAACTATGGTTCCGGAGACCATCACAGGAATCTTCCTCCCCAGTTCTTCCTCAAGATCCTGGATCGCGAAAAGGGCCGCCTTGGCATTGAGGGTGTCAAAGATCGTTTCCACCAGAAGCAAATCCGAACCACCCTCCATCAAAGCCTTGGCCTGATCGAAATAGGCATCTCTCAGTTGGTCAAAATTCACATTTCTAAAACCGGGATCCTGAACATCCGGAGAAAGGGATGCGGAACGGTTTGTCGGCCCGATAGAGCCCGCCACAAAACGGGGTTTGGAGGGGTCTTTTGAGCTATACTCATCAGCTACTTCACGGGCAATTTTGGCAGCAGCCACATTCATTTCATAGACGATATCCTGCAGGTCATAGTCTTCCTGGGCGATGGAGGTCGCTGTAAAGGTGTTGGTCTCAATGATATCCGAACCTGCTTCCAGATATTCCCTGTGAATATCCCGGATCACATCAGGCCTTGTGATAGACAACAGATCATTGTTTCCCTTAAGAGGAATATGATGTCCTTTAAATCTTTCTCCGCTATAATCCTCGTCCTTTAGGTTCCTTCTTTGGATCATGGTCCCCATGGCACCATCCAATACAAGGACTCTCTCGGAAAGGATTTCTTTGATCTTTTCCATTGTGTAATGTTTATGGCGAATCGGGAAAGTCTGGGGAATCGATAAGGTCGTCTCATCTGTCCTCAAAATAGAGGTGGGAATTAGCACCCGCCCTTGACGGGTTGCTAAGGCTTCAACGGGCCCAATCCCTCAGCCTTTCGCGATAAGCGTTGCAAAGAAATGCAAAAAAGTATTTACGGGAAAGGGAAATTTCATCTTTAATAAAGCGCCATGAGGACTTAGGCAAGCAATTTCTATTTACTTTGGCGGCTGAGGAACTATGAAGCTAGGCGCAATTGATATTGGCTCCAATGCCATACGTTTTCAGGTAGAGAATGCCTTCATTATTGACGGAGAGGTGAAGCTCAAAAAAATGGAATTCATTCGTTTTCCGCTTCGCCTCGGACATGACGTTTTTACCACCGGAAAGGTCACTATGGAAACCGAGATCAAGCTGCTAAAGCTATTCGATTCCTTTAAGATCCTGTTTGATCTTTTCGAGGTGGAGCATTATTTCATCTGCGCTACTTCTGCATTACGGGAGGCTGAAAACGGGCATGAGATCGCAGATAGAATTTCCAGAAAGCTAGACCTCAATGTCAAGATCATTACCGGAGAGGAAGAAGCATGGCTGATCAACAGGGCCATCAAACAATTCATTAAGGACAATGATGTTATCCACATCGA
>JANQHS010000110.1 GCA_028282565.1 Cytophagales bacterium
CTCTTCTATTTTTTCCAAAAACCGGGATCTGAAGGTGGTATTCAAAATGGTTGTCGAACTGATGAAATCCCGAGATGTATGCATTTTTTGCACTGGATCGCACCTCCATCTTCGGGATCAACACCTTCCTGTCCCTGATCACAATATTGTTTTCCAGTTCATCAAACTCGATGTTCTCCAAGTCGCTTTTTCGGTCCAGAAATTTTTCGATGTTCCGGATGGGATCAAAATCAACAAGCTTACCGTCCGATACACGAGCATCTACTTCAGCCTGAAACATGCTCAGGTCAAAGTCCAAAGCCTTGTTGGATTCAATGTAAAGACCGCCGGTTGCTGATAATCTTCCGCGAAGGTTTTCGGCCTTAACAAAATCCTGATTGAAGTTGTTGAAACATAGAAATGTGGAATCCAGCATGAGGCTGTCAAAACTGAAATCTGACATCCAGGAGTACTTGGTCGTGTCGGTGCCGTCCAATTCCAGAGTATACTGGACTTTCCCGTTTGCGAGGTCCATGGACATATTCCTTGTTTTTATTTTTTGATCCTTGATTTTGATCTTTCCCCTGATATTTTGAGCTACGAGGGTTTTAAACTGAAAATTTTCTATCTCCGGCTTTAACAGCATGGACACCCTGGGGTTGAGTGCAAGAACAAAATCCTGGTCCTCCTTGGCAGACCTCAACAGGTCTTCAAGGATAAGATTTTTGGACTGGATCTTGGTTTCAAAATGAAGTTTCTGATTTTCATAGAAGACGAAATTCAAAAAATTGATCGCATAACCATCGACCGCAAGATCGGTTTCTCCAAAGTCCGCTCGTACGTCAGAGAAGGATAGGATCTCATTGTTGAATTCAACACTTCCCGTGAGGTTGTTGGTAAAAATATCTCTTCCCGCGATGGTCAACTGGAGGCTATCGAAAACAGCCGAGCCGCTGATCTTGGAACCATCCATGATATGCTGATTTTCTTTGAGTATTGGTCCGATGTAGGTGATTTCAAAGTCTACCAATCCTTTGGGATCCTTAATCCCCCTGGTTTGGGAAATTTCTATCAGGTTTTCAAGCGACATCCTTCCCTTCCCTTTCAGGCTGCAATGATCCTTTGCCAAAACCGGGATAATAAATTCCCCGTTTAGGCTGCCTTCTCCCCAATTGATCTGTTGAAGCTTGATATGCAGCCTGTTTGTAGAATCCCGGAAAAAACTTGGGCTGGAGAATATGAGCAACCCATCCTTCACCAACGGATTTTCGGGTAAGGAATCAAAATATCCTATTTCCAGATCCTTCAAGGGTACTTTTATTTCTACGGCGGGATCATGCTTCGAATCGATCTGACCCTTGATGGCAAATGTACCCCCGGCATTTCCCTTCACTTTGATTTTTTCAACTACTTCCATTACGGTTTTGGGTAGTTGCTTGTTGACCAGATCTATGTCGGCCGGGGTAATGGTGGTCAGGAGATCAATGGTGGGGATTCCCGACCAGCTTAACTCCATATCAGCGGAAATCGGAATTCCTTCCAAATGCAGTTTAAGATCCTGATAATAAAATCTCGACCCTTCGAGGTCAACATTCAACAGGCCTTTAAAATCGACTTCCTGCTCAAAAAAATAGCTTGAGCCATTGATGTTCACATCGGGAACCCTTCCATCAAAATTGATTCCGGCCTGGATCATTTTATCGGCGATCACAAGATCTGCTTTCATCTTTCTTGCCTCAGCCGCGATGTGAATTTGTTCGTCGGGGATATCGTAAGACACCAGGACCTGGTTCAAGGTGATGTCCTCGATCTCGAGGTTGGGAATTGAATCATAAGATGCCTGT
>JANQHS010000305.1 GCA_028282565.1 Cytophagales bacterium
TTCCAAGGGCCAGGTAGGCATCCAGATAACCCGAGATCATCATCGCATTCCAGGATGTCAGAATTTTATCATCAGTACTTGGCCTGATCCTTTTCTCCCTGACTGCTAACAGGGTTTCATTGATCTTTGATATTCTTTCCCAACTGAGACCTTTTTGGTTATCCTCAAGCTGGTTGATTGTCGAGGTTCTATACAGGATATTCTTTCCATGCTCCCAATTTCCCCGCTCGGTGATATTGTAGTGATCCTCGATAAGAGCAAGATCTTCGTCGCTCAGCGCTTCCTTTAATTCCTCAAAGGTCCAGACATAGTACTTTCCCTCTTCGCCCTCGCTGTCAGCGTTGAGAGAGGAATAAAATCCTCCGTTTGAGTCCGTTAACTCCCTGGCAATGAAGTCCAGCGTGCTTTCGATGATGAATTTATATTCGGGATCGTCTTGTGATTGATATGCTTTCGAATAAAGGGATATGAGTTGTGCATTATCGTAGAGCATTTTTTCAAAATGTGGGACCCTCCAATAGGCATCCGTAGAATATCGAGCGAATCCGCCTCCGATCTGATCATAGATCCCCCCCTTTGCCATCTCGTCAAGGGTTAGGCGAACAGCTTGTAATGATGTTTCATCTCTGGTGAGATAATTGAATTCCAGCAGAAAGTTCCAGGCTGAAGGTAGCGGGAATTTGGGTGCTCTGTTAAATCCTCCAAGCTTAAAATCAATATTGGATTCCCAATGCGAAAGAAGCCCGTCAAAGGAATCCGGATCCAGATCGGCGGTATCTTCTTTCGGGAGATTCATGAGGTCCATTCTCCGGATCCCCTGGGTGATATTCTCGGCCTGCTGAGAGACCTTTTCATATTCCTCTCTGTAAGCTCGGTCCAGTTGCTCCAGAAGTTGAACCCATTGTTTCTTTGGAAAATAGGTGCCTGCGTAAAAGGGTTTTCCGTCCGGAAGAGCAAAGGCGTTCAGCGGCCATCCCCCGCTTCCGGTGACCATTTGACATGCATCCATATAGACCTGGTCCACATCGGGCCTTTCTTCCCGGTCGACCTTTATGCATATAAAATTCTCATTCATCAGCCTGGCTACCGATGTATCCGAGAAACTTTCTTTTTCCATGACATGACACCAATGGCAGGCGGCATAACCAATGCTGATGATCAGGGGTTTGTTTTCAAGCTTTGCCTTCTCGAGGGCTTTCTCACCCCACGGATACCAGTTCACCGGATTATGGGCATGTTCGAGCAGGTAGGGGCTTGTCTCATTGATCAATTCATTGGTAAATCCTTCATGTTGTTGCATGGTTCCTGTGGTTTTCTGCCCGCAGGAAAAAAGAGATACTGAGAAGAAGCAAATGAATGCAAGCCTGTGGGTCACAGACAAAATTACCCTTTGTTGAATGAATCCTTATCAGGAAAGAACAAAAAACCTTTCCCAAAGACGGGAAAGGCTTTCAGCGATTCATGGAGAAAGTATTTTACAATCCGCGCCTCAAGCGCGATTGAATTTTCTCAAGCTAATTCATTTTCCGGTTCCCAAAATCAGGGAAATAAAAAAAGGGGCCGAAGCCCCTCATTTTACTTAAGAATAAGTTTTTTCGTCCCTTCTCCCTGGGAAGTCTTCATTTTTGCAAAATAAACTCCGGAAGGGAATTGGGAAAGATCTAAGATGAGTTCCGCTCCCGAACGAACATGGTATTCCCTTACTGCATTTCCTAATGGATCAATAACAACCATTTCGACATCCTCGGTGTAACTGTTCTCAATTGTGAACACTCCTTCGGATGGGTTTGGAAACACCGATACCTGGTTCGAGATCAATGCGCTAATTCCAGTGACCTGGACGTTCAGCGTTGTGCTGATGGTATCATTACAAGGTGCTTGATCGGTTCCACCATTTGGATTGGAGATCCAAACTTTCAAATCGTAGGTGCCCGTTGTAGCGGGAGTCCAGGAGCTGCTGTGAGCTGCATGTATGGTGTCTCCGATTTCAAGACCCAGGCCTGAAAGAGATACCGTTTCCACCGGACCATTATCGATTTGATAGTTGAAATCCAGGTTATCAAGCAGCGAGTCCTGCCAGTTTTGGACCACAGCTTCAATCGTAAATGGTGCTGCGTTTAAGAAAAGATTTGTTGGAGTCAGCAATTCAGTGGTTGCCACATCCTGATCAATAACGTCTATTCCATAGGCAGACTGCTCAACAATAAGCGTGGAATTGTCCTGAACAAAAGCCACTACCTGAAGATCAAAGAACTCCTCTACACTATGCTCGGTGGCATGGTCGATTGGGTCCAGTGAACTATTTGGAAGGCGATAGGAGCCATTGAAGGTATAAGAGAAGTTCGTGGTGTAGGGAACTCCATTGACAAGGGCTGGGAGGACCGTTCCCGAAGCATCGGGAAGCATCTTCTTCATTACATTGTCAAACTCTGTTTCGCCATTGGTTTTGATGTTGTTAAATGTTTTGTTCTCCATAATGGCAAAGTGGAGGATCATTCCTGCAGGCCAATCTGAAAATGGATTCACCGTAACCGTAGCATCAACTTGCTGGCAGTTCACCTGATAATCAATTTCAACCGACATGAACGAGGGAACACTATAGAAGCCATCACGAAGAGCTGCGGTGTATCCCTGGGAGTTGTCTCCCCACTGTCCATCGACCCAAAGCTGAGGTACTGAATTGATGGAATAGTAGTTCCTGCGATCGTTTCCTTCGTCTGTGTAATAGGGATCTCCACTTCCCGGCCAGGACATTTGGTACTTGAGTACCACCTGACGATCAGGGTTTGCAGACCAAATCGCGGTAGTGTTTTGGTTACCTGCCAGGCAAGGTCCGCAGGTTGAACTCGTGAACGACTCATGAAAAGGCAGCCTTTGGATGAGGGTGTCGACCATCGATACTGTTCTTTCAAGTGTATCATTCAAGGCGTTGGAATCTCCCATTCCGTTTACATTGCCGACCCACATCTTGAAATCGACGGGTCCGATAGCCGCAATTTCAAAACTGTCGGGATGGTCGAGCTGGAAACTTGAAAGGGGGGCGATACTCACACCCGAGATTGTGGCGGATTGGGTTGCCCCTATATTATCGGTCCAGAAAGCATCGAAGGAGGTTATTGTCGCTCCTCCGTAATTAGTAATGGTTCCTGTAACGGGAATTTTGGTGTTGGTTTCTTCATATGGTTCAGGTGATACGATCGCATCAAGGCCGACATCATAGAGGTTCGGAACAAAGACCACCACATTATCGACTGCAAAACCATCAGCCCAAGCGCCTCCGTCATCATGGTGAAAACGTATTTGAATTGAACTACCTGCATAAGCGGAGACATCAATCGTTTCGTTTCTCCAATTGGGGTTGGGGCCCAGGGTTGTCAGAGCATTCCAGGATGCACCTCCGTTGTCAGAAACATCAATATTTGCTATTGATCCCCAGAGCCCATCGTAGAAGACATCGAAACTCAGGAATACCATGGTATCACTACTAAGGTCGATGAGGGGGGTGATCATATAGTCCAATGACATGTCACAATTACAGGCATCATCATTTGACAATGCGAATTGCGTGTTCGGCGGAACCACCCAGTATTGAGAAGTATAACCGGTCGATAGGACCCAACCCGTGGAGCCTGTTGCCTGTGATCTCGTCCAGGAAGAAGGAAAACTTACTCCTTCGAAGTCTTCCTGCAGTCTCACTGTTTGAGCACTGGCAGAGCCGATAATTAAGAAAGTCAGTATGAGTGCGTAAAATTTTTTCATTAGGTAGAATTAGATTGTACCGCAAAAGTACCTGATCTGATCAAATACAGAAAATTGAATGGCATATAAATGGATTTTGGTACATAAAATTTTGTTGAACGCTCGATTTTGAGAAGAATTTCCTCTTTGGGGCGTTCGGTTAAGGCAAAGATTTATTTCTGATGAACGAACCTAGATTATTTTTTTCGTCTATTTTTGCGCTCTCTATTTCAGAGGTATGGTAGTTTCCGACTTCGCGAAATGCTTAGTCGGACGTGCAGTTGGTTTATTTCGAGGTTCAAAAAGTTGAATCTTCTTTGTTGGTCTGGTAGTTCATCCCGATATAATCGGGAGGTTAGAATGCCAGATCAGAATAAAGGTCTGGTAGTTCAGTTGGTTAGAATGCCTGCCTGTCACGCAGGAGGCCGCGGGTTCGAGTCCCGTCCAGACCGCCAAACTTCGCCCGCCACACACGAGCTGACACTATGGCTTCGTTTGGCGGGTTTTTTTATCCTTTTTTG
>JANQHS010000319.1 GCA_028282565.1 Cytophagales bacterium
CGTTCATGGGGCGGGTTACCTCCAGAATGTGCATAAATGGTGGAGCAGCTATTATCATGAGTACATGTTTCACAACCTGCTGACCGACATGGGCTATACCGTTCTGGACATTGACTATCGTGGAAGTGCAGGCTACGGAAGGGATTGGAGAACAGCGATTTACAGACATATGGGCGGTTTGGACCTATCGGATCAGATCGATGGCGCCAATTACCTCATCACCCAGCATGGGATTGACAAAAACAGGATCGGGATCTACGGAGGATCCTATGGGGGGTTTATCACCCTGATGGCACTCTTCAAGAACCCCGGTGTATTCCAGGGAGGCGCGGCATTGAGGTCCGTGACCGACTGGGCTCACTATAACCATCCTTATACTTCAAATATCCTCAACACCCCGGAAGAAGATCCGACAGCTTTTCGCAGATCCTCCCCCATTTATTTTGCCGAAGGTCTGGAAGATCGTTTGCTCATGTTACACGGAATGGTCGATATGAACGTTCAATTTCAGGATATTGTTAGATTGAACCAGCGTTTGATCGAGTTGGAAAAAGAGAATTGGGAACTTGCCGCATTCCCCGTTGAAGGTCATGGCTTCAAAGAGGCGAGTTCCTGGCATGATGAGTACAGAAGAATTTTAGAATTGTTTTGCGAAGAGCTGGAGTAAAATCCGGCGTTTACAGCTATGACAGAAGTTTTAGAAACACATGGTCTCGAGGATGGCACGCGCCTATACGAGACCGAGAAATACTTTCTGGAGGGACAGCGAAAACATCATCAGGATGTGCGCATTCTCTTCAAGGTATTTTATGAGACCGGGCATGCTTTGTGGAAATTCCGCAACCTAGGCCCTAGCGTAACCATGTTTGGTTCCGCCAGATTTAAAGAAGACAATCCATATTACCAATTGGCCCAAGAAACCGCGAAGGAGATCTCTCAGGTAGGGATCAATGTCATCACCGGAGGAGGGCCGGGTATTATGGAGGCAGCCAATCGAGGTTGCCAGGAAGGTGTTGCTACCTCTGTGGGATGCAATATAGACCTGCCTTTTGAACAGGGAATGAACCCCTATATAGACAAGCATTTCGATTTTCACTATTTCTTCATCCGAAAGATGATCATGGTGAAATATTCCTATGCCTTTGTCCTGTTACCAGGTGGTTTTGGTACCCTTGATGAGATCTTTGAAACCCTGACCTTGATCCAAACCAGGAAGATCAAGAACTTTCCGGTGATCGTAATGGGCAAGGATTTCTGGAACGAAATGACAGACTTTATCAACAAGAGTCTGATCGAGAAAGGGACCATCAGTCCAAACGATATCAAGCTGTGGAAAGCGACGGATGACCCTGAAGAAGCACTTCAGATCATCGCCGATACCATGGTCGATAAGTTTGGTTTCAACTGGAAAAAGAAAAAATTGTTCAAATTTAAACCCAAGATCAAAAAGGCTTCATAATGAATATGAAGGGCCTTTTTGGCCTTTTTTTTTGCCCAAAAAATTCCCACTTCTCAGTCCGCTTGCCCCTTCCCAAAATATTTATGGCACCGGAATTGCAATTATGACCCCAAAAAGAGGTCATGAAAAATTCGATTCTAATTCTACCGATCATGATGTTCCAAATGGCATTTGGAGCAGAGATCAAAAGCACCTCCAACATCAGTGAGGTTATCGTTTATACCCAAGGAGCCCAGGTCGAAAGAGAGGCTTCCATCCGGCTTAGTTCCGGCACCCATAAGATCCTGATCTCGGACCTATCCCCTTTTATTCGTGGCAATACACTTCAGGTAGAAGGAGAAAGGAATGTGACCGTGCTATCGGTCAAGCAGATGAAAAACTATCTCAACCAACTTGAGGATTCACCTGAAATATCCGAGATCAAAGCCCAAATTGAAAAGCTGAGTTCCGATAAAACCCTGGAGGAGGCCAACATCTCGATACTGACTGAAGAGAAGGAATTTCTTAAGGCCAACAGATATATCGGCGGAAAGGACGAGACCCTTGACCCGGATAAATTCAAGGATTTTGATGCCTATTTCAGAGCACGTGTGAGAGAGATCTCCATGGATATTCTCGCAGGGAAAAAAAAGATCAAAGGCATGAATGAAGAATTGGTCAGATTAAATAATCAACTGAGTCAGCTACAGAGCAAAAACAGCCTGCCCGTTGGACAAGTAGAGGTTAAAGTACATGTGAGCAATGACGGCACTGCCAAATTGAGGCTGAGATATCAGGTCGACAATGCCGGATGGTATCCAAGCTATGATCTCAGGTTTAACAGCAAGAATGAGCCACTGGAGCTGACCTATAAAGCCAACATCAAACAGGGAACCGGTGTCGACTGGAATGGTGTGAATGTAAAGGTTTCAACTGCAAAGACGGAGGTGAGCACAACTATTCCGGAGCTATACCCCTATTACCTGGATTTCTATGTTCCTCAACCTGTTTATTCCAGCAGAAGAGAAAAATCCATGGCGCCGGCAGCCTTTGGTGCTTCACCCGAAATGGCTCTTGAGCAAGATAATTATGACGAACCCGTGGTGATCATCAACAAAGAGCTGGCAGTTGAGTTTGATGTTCCGGGAAAGCAAAACATCCCTTCGGAGAACAAGTATGAAGTGGTTCACATGAAAATGGAAAATGTGAGAGCAGGATTCGAGCACCAGGCCGTCCCTAAGCTTTCCCCACATGTTTATCTGGTCGGAAAGATCAGCAACTGGTACGACCTTGACCTGATGAACGGCGAAGTAAACATCTTCATGCAGAACTCCTATGTTGGCAGATCATTTGTTAACACCGCTCAGTTTAACGACACCATCGATGTTTCCTTTGGTGTTGATCGCCGGGTATTCATAAAAAGAGAGTTGAACAAAGACTACAGTTCCGAGAGTTTTATTGGAGGAAACAAAAAAGTCGTGAAAGCCTATTCCATCATGGCTCATAACCAAAAGTCAGAGGAGATATATCTGAGGATCTTTGATCAGGTACCCATCTCCAAGAACAAGGACATCACAGTCATTCCCGGAGATCTGATCGGAGGAAAACTGAACAAGGCCACCGGCAAGATCGAATGGGGGTTTGACCTTGCCAGCCAAAGAAAGAAAGATCTCAGGTTTGATTACACGATCAAATACCCCAAGGACAAGCAAGTCCTGATCGGGCCATGACCTCCCCTTTCAGGATGATTCAAAGGGCCCTATGGGCCCTTTTCTATTATTCCTTCAATGTAATTCTCTTCGTAGAGCGATTGTTACCGTTGCTGATCCGGAGGACATAAACACCTGCCTCCTCAGCAGAAAGATCCATATCAATATAGAGCGATCCCCGGGCTTCGAAGGTTCTGGAAAATACATTTCCCCCTTTCATATCGAAGACCTCCACAATTGTGGGACCATTCGCCTGCGGAATCTCAATTGAGAATTTCCCGTCTGTCGGGTTGGGGAAGGCCTGAATCGCTGCGCTCCAGGGGTTATCATCGATTCCAACGTTGACAAACACCCCCTTGGCCGTATCCGCTTCACATGAACCGCTGTATCCGGTATGTGTCACCACATAGGTCTGAGTATTCGTGTATGTATGCGAGGGGTTCAATTGTGTGCTTGTACCCTGGTCTCCAAAATTCCAGAAAACGCTATCAAAGGCAGAGGCTATAGCCGAGGTGAAGTCGACCGTCGCCCCATTGACCACAAAGCTGAAGTCCATATCAGGAGTCTGACTCACCGTGCCGACAACCGTTGCCGAAGCAGAAGAACAGCCGTTGGAATTGCGACCTTGCAGGTAAAAGGTTTGGGTTGCTGTTGCATTGGCGATAAAATATATAGAGCCGGTATTTACCAAATTCGTGAGGGCGGGATCATCGTACCAAAACAAGGAATCCGCATTGGAATTTGCACTCAAACTCAACGAACCTGACTCGCAGACCTCATCACCTGTGGTGCTCAGGATCTCAGGTTGAAAGAGATTCTGTACATTTTTAACCCTGGTTACATCGTTTGTCGAATCTTCGTCCAGCGCAAATACAACCCGCGCCTGAATGACATAGGCCCCCGGGTTGGAAAGGTCTAACCCGGTAATGGTATATTGTTGCTGCGCTCCGGGACTCAAGGAAGTGGAAACGGTGGTACCAAAGGTCCATCCGGAACCAAGGTCATATTCTATGTCAAAGCCGGTGGCCGCAAATTTTCCTCGATTGTAAACGTTTACCTGAATGGATTCATTGGTATCCAATCCGCAGCCAGAGCTTATTCCCGTAATGGAATCCGCCTCCAGATCATAATCCGGCGTTTGCTGGAATTTAGCATCATCGATGGCCATATCACCGGTTCCCCCCGTACCACGAACTCCTCTCAACCTGTATTTCATCTCATTGCTATTGGCAAATGCGGTCAGATTAACAGTTGCTCTTAACCATGGATCAACTCCGGAAAACTGCTGAGGTCCGGTCTGTGACCAAACACCCAAATGCCAATCCGTACCATCAAAAACATCCAATTCCATGGAACCGGTGGTGTTGCCAAACATGTGGTAATAAAATTCAAGCGCCGGGTCGGAAATGCTAGTGATGTCAAAACATGGGGAATACAACATCGCTTCGGATCCTGAAACCCCCTGAGAAGATTCCGTATAAATATATTTTCCAGTGGGGTCTCCTAAGGTATGATCTACCTCGGGTCCGGTCAAAGTTGTTGGTGTTCCGCCATGATCCGGCTGCCAGCGGAATGGCACCGTGGTGTTGATAGGATCGGATGTCCAACCATTGGTCCAACCTGTTGCATTGATGGTTGAGGTAAACAACTCGAAGTCTTCCAAATATGGAAAGGAGTTCAACAATTGTTCAGAATTCGCAGAACGGTCAAAAACAGAATCGTTCGTATTATCCATATCTCCTGAAAGCGTTGCGATCAGGTCAAAATTATAGGTCCCGATAGCGCTCATATCTACGGTGCCAATAGTCACCTCAAGGGTATCGCCTGGAGGCAAAGGCAGGCCGCCTATAAAGGCATTACTGGTGAAGGTAGTGTCGATCAAACCTGAGCCCAAGCCAGAAATGGGGACTTTGATGTTTAGGTTATTCGTTGAAAAATCAAGGGGACTGCTTCCGGAATTATACAGGGAAACCGTCACATTTTCCACTCCATTAAGGCAGGTGCTGAGTACCGGACTTGGAAAGTCCACTGCGGAAATGTCGGTTGGAGGCGGGGAATAAAACCTTACATTATCTATGCAAATATCACCCTGGTTCCCGGCACCTCTGGTTCCTCGGAACCTCACCCTCACATCACCGGAAAAGGAGGAAAGGTCAAGCGTAGTCTTGATCCAAGGATCATTTTCGGTAACCTGTTGTTGCCCTGAAAGGCTCCAAAGCCCATTGACCCAAGTGGTGCCGTTGAATACATCTATATCAATTGTTCCGATATCATTTCCATACATATGGTACTCGAAATCCATTTTACCTAATGGGATTGAATCAATTGAAACACATGCCGAAACCATATGGGCATCAAAACCCGGGCTGGCTCCCCTGGTATAAACATAATTCCCTGTGGTGTTCGCCGCGGAAGGTCCGGAAGCAAAATTGGGAGTACCACCTGCGTTCACCACCCACCGGTACTCATTGGTGGTAGGAATATTCGGAACAAGGTTCAACCAGCCATTATTGAAACCGGTTCCATCGTTTCCGACGATAAAAGTTTCAAAGTCCTCCATGTGCGGATAGCCGGAAATCACACCCAGACTCATCGTTTCAGATCTATAATCGTTGATCGGCTGCTGGTCAGCGGCAAAATCGATGAATTGCTCGAAGGTGTAATCTCCGAGGCTACCTACGGTGATATTACCAAGATTTACAAGGATCGAATCACCAGGAGCCAAGGGTAGTCCTCCGTTTAATGAATTGTCAGAAACCGTGGTAGAAATAGAGTCAGAAACAGGACCCGAGACCTTGACCGACACCACCATCGGAGAAAGTGAAAAATCCACGGGAGCCAGTCCGGCATTTTTTAGGTTGACCACTACAGCAGAGGGGCCGTTGAAGCAGGAAGAATCCTGGCTTGGAGATTCGAGGCCGGTCACAGACATATCGAATTGCGCGGGAGCGTATTCATCAGCACCTATATCAGGAGTAAGAAAACTCCTAATGTCCCCATCAAAATCCTCCATCACACCAAGTGGTGCACCTGAATCGCTTGCCAGAATACCAATCAAGTGAAGATCGGTATTGCTGATGAATTCAGGGTCTCCGGACAAGGAATTCATGTTCAGCAAAGGGTTGGCCAACTGCCAGGTGGCAAGGTCCGGCTGGGGCACATTATATCTCACAAAGAATGAACCGGAAAAAACATGGTAAATATTGTAATCCAGTATAAGAGGGGGGCTTGTAGCTGTTTCAAAAGCATAGTCATTCACCGATGTAAAGATGTTATTCCTCAAATCCACCATGATCAGCAACCCTGTTAAGCGAATACCAGGCTCTCCAAGTACCGAATTATGGTAGATATCAAGGCTATTTGCATCCTGAATGGAGATCCCTTCATTGCCCTCCGATATGATCATATTGTTCGTGATCAGGGATGTGCCGATTGGAAGGTCGGAATTGGCATCGTTCATTCTCAACCCCCAACCGGTAGAGTGAATATAATTTCGATCGATGATGAACCCGTTGTGATCATAGATCTGCATTCCATAGGCCGTCACCGTTGTCCTTAGATCGGAAATGTGATTTCCGCTATATGTTGCGGAATCCTGCTCATCGGCGTTGATCCCATAGGCCCAGGTCATTTCAATGGTATTGTTCAAGGCACGGTTACCCAGATTCTTCTGTGAGTTGCTTCCTTCAAAATGAATTCCCGTATATCCTCCGACAATGTGGCAATTCGATACGGTTGTGAAATTGGCATTGTTTCCTTCTGTAGTAGCGCTCACCGCACTTCCTGAGCTCACCACTCCCGCCCTGTTAAAAGAAAGAGCAACGGGTTGTATGATCTTACAACTGTCAATGGTGTTGTGGTCAGCCTGACCGGTAAGGAGAACTCCCCAACCCACGGCAGCATTGTAGGTATTTTCAAGGGTTATGTTGCGGAATGTGACCCAATCGGTTCCATTGAGGAATATCACTGAATTCTGACCCAATCCATCATGGACAATGAAAACAGAATCCCTGTCTCCTCCGTCAAATGTGATGGTATTGATAGCCGATGCACCATCGATCTCTCCGAGTTGGATAAATTCATTATAAGTTCCCGGGTTGATATTGAAAGTTACGGGTCCACATACGCCGGCAAGCGAAAGATCCGCAGCGGCCCGTGTCAAAGTTGCAAAATCCGCCCCGGGGCCTCCAACTGTGAGGACTCCTGCGAGAGCTCCTTTCCTTACAACCAATAAAGAGTCATTTTCCGAGTTAGGATCAGAACCTCCGTTTGGGTTACTCGTCCAGGCTTCAATACTGTAGGCGGTATTGACAATGAAATTAAAACTGCCAAGCGTAACCTGTGCAAACGCCGATCCGGTTCCTCCGATGGTATCGATCAATTGATTGTATGCAACAGACGGTTGAACAGCACCATTAATAGCCCAGTTGATCGTAAGAGAATTTATCTGGGTGTTTCCATAGTTCTGGATGCTAACCACAACATTTTCAACTCCCGGGCAAAAAGCCATGGGTGAATCTATGGAAAGTACCCCGACATCATTGGAGTAAATATCGTATTCGATCGCTCCTATATCCGGTGTAAAAAGGTCTCGGTTATTGCCGTTAAAATCCAGTAAGATTCCCAGAGAATCGCCGGAGTTATTCGCGATGGGACTTGTGGGACTTAGATCGGTTGAACTCTTGTAAAGGGGATCGCCCTCAAGGGAATTGATGTTGATGTTGGGATCAGCAGCTTGCCAGGCGCTCAGAGATGGATAACTACCGCCGTAATAAGCGAGCAATGTTGGATTTTCGGAATAATAGACATTGTGGTCAACTGCCCCGAATGTTAAGGTAGTCGCTGATTCGAATGCATAGTCGGTCGCCGAGGTCAAAATATTGTTGACCAACTGATGACTTATATGAGAGCCAAGGAAAAAAATGGCCGGCTCGCCCTTGGCCGAATTATGATAAAAATCCACAAGCGCTCCACCATTGACATGAATACCCGACCCGGCCTCTGATATGATCATGTTGTTGGCAAAACGCGCAACTCCACTTGAATCCATATTTGGAAACCTGAGTCGAACCGGGTTGTTTACTGCATGGACATAGTTTCCTTCAAACCTAAACCTTTCGGCATCCTCGAGCTGCACCCCTGCTCCATTTGGGTTATTGAGGATCGGGATATGATTATCGACGATCTGGTTTGAATCCTGGTCCTCGCAAAAGATGCCGTAATACTCAATGCTTGAGAAACTGTTACCTATGAACATATTACCGGTTGTTCTCAGATTATTAGAACCCTCAAAATGAATTCCTTCATAGCCGCCTGAAAATTCACAATCGATGATCTGCGTGTAATTGGCATTATTGCCCTGGCCATCTGCAAATTGATTCGAACTTGTCGCGATGATACCGGTACGATCCGAATTTGGCCCTGACGCCATCTGAACCTTGCAGTGTTCTATCGTATTATGATCTGCCTCATTTGCAAGTCTTACGCCCCATGCCGACCAGGCGGATTTTGTATTTTCAATCGTGATATTCCTGAAAGTGAGCCAGTCGGCACCATCGATCAGTATGGTTGCGTTCTGAACTTGACCATCGTTGCTTAAGGTTACAAGACCATTGTCTACCCCATCAAAAACGACTTGATTAACCGAAGATGCCCCGGGTATCTCAGAGAAACTCGAATAACCGAGATATGTCCCGGGATTAATAGTAAAGTTTACCGGCCCGCAAACCCCGAAAGAAGCAAGTGCATTCGATGCAGCCTGAAGGTCTGCAAAATCCGCTCCTACTCCACCAATGGTCATATTTCCTTGCAGGGAAGCCTGAAAAATACCTGAGGAGCTGTCATTCGTATTGATGGTATCGGGAGAGCCGTTGGGATCAGAGGTCCATGCCTCAATATCATAGGAAACAGCATTGGCAAAATTTACACTGCCGATGGTTACCTGGGCAGTTGTAGAGCCAGTTCCCCCGACCGTATCGATCAGACCGGAGAAATTATAAGGAGTTTGAAGAATACCGTTCACAGCCCAGTTAACAGTAGCGCTCGTGATCTGATCGGTACCAAAATTTCGAATGGTGGTGACTATATTTTCCGTACCGGCACAAAAGACCGAAGGCTCGTCGATGGAACTTATCCCAATATCCAAGGGCACTGTGCTGGCCACAACAACGGTATAATCCTCGGTCTCACCCAGACTTCCGTTATAGCATGGATCCGTTGGAAAACCGGAAGTACCGTACCTCATCAGGATACGCATCCTTGTAGGTCCTGTTTGAATATTGTTCGGAACGGAAATATTCCCGTTGATAGTCACCGGAGAGCTGGCCGCTCCATTATAACCCAGATAATAATACTCTCCGGGATCATCAAAATCGAAATCCTGATTCCAATCAAAATATGCCCCT
>JANQHS010000368.1 GCA_028282565.1 Cytophagales bacterium
GAGCACTTTGCTTCGGATCCTTCCTACCGTCCTTCCTTTAAAAGCAAATGGTACTTCTCCCTTCTGGGCGCGGTCATGTGTCTGATCCTGATGCTTCAGATCAACCCTGAATATGCTGTTCTGTCACTGTTGCTTATGACTGTACTTTATCTGGTGATCTCCAGATCGAAAGATGAGAAAGAAGGCCTGGCAGGTATTTTTCAGGGAGTTATATTCCAACTTAGCCGTGTTCTTCAGGTATTTCTTCAAAAGGCTGAAAAAGATCCCGACAAGGAAAAATGGAGGCCTTCGGTCGTCTGCATATCAAAGGATAGTTTCAAACGGGTGGCTGCGTTTGAACTTCTGGGTTGGATAAGCTACAAGTATGGCTTTGGAACCTTCATTCATCTGATCGATGGTTACCTCTCAAAAGAAACACATCTGGAATCGAAGGAGGCTCTGGAACGTCTGATCAAGATGGCCGAAGCTTCCAAGAACAATGTTTATCTGGACACCTTGATAAGCCCATCCTATACTTCTGCTATCGCACAGGTCATTCAATTACCAGGCGTATCAGGAAAGGAGAACAACATGATCCTTTTTGAGTATTCAAAAGACCAACCCGACCAGCTCAAGGCAATCGTGGAAAACTATCAGCTCACAAAATCAAGCGAATTCGATGTACTGATCCTGGGTAGTAGCATCCGAAGGTTTGGGGTGAAATCTGAGATCCACCTATGGATAACACCCAACGATTTTCAGAATGCCAACCTGATGATCCTGATGGCATACATCATTATCGGGCATCCTGACTGGAAAAACGGAAATATTAAGATCTTTTCACTTTTTCCCGTGAAAGATCTACACAATCAAAAAGAAGAGCTTCTTGGCTTGATCAAGGCCGGAAGGATTCCAATTTCCGCGAACAACATCAGAATGATCCCCAAACAGGAAGATGAAGACGCAAAAGCCCTGATCAACAATATTTCAAGGGATGCAGATCTGACCATTCTCGGCCTGAGAAGTGAGATGGTCAGGCACGATGAGGAAGATGTTTTTGTCGGGTTTGACCAGGTAGGTGATGTTCTGTTTGTCAACACCAACACCACCAAAGATATCCAATAGGCTTATCTCTTAATCAGCTTTTGAGTGACGGAAAACCCATCACCCTGAATTTTTAACAAATAGATCCCTCTCTCAAGATCTCCGACGCTAAACTCGCTCACGTTTGGATCAAGCCTTTTCAGTTTTGATCCCTTGAGGTCAATGATCTCAAGGCTTTCAATATTCCCGGTGTTGCCATGAAGAGAAAAACTCGACTGCACTGGATTCGGATGTATTGAAAATTTAGGATTCGATACATTGGAGGACAATCCTGTTGAGGTGGTATAGGTCACTTTTAATACAGGTTGACCTGTAGCATTTTCCCTGGCATGCAACTTTTTTGCGGTTTGGTTGGTGCTTTCATCTCCGATCAGGATAATTCCATGATTGGGCGTTGTGCCATCAAGCCAGTCCTGAACTGTTGAGGTAAGATCTGCTGAATTCCAACTGGCAATTCCTGAATTATTGATGCTGGTATTGGCGATTGGATTTGCATCGAAATCACCACCCGGACTTGTCCACATGGAGATCGACCAAAATGTATAAGCCCATGTACAATCGTCAGTTGATGCAGATCCGCCCTGCCCGGGACTCCCTGCGTTATTTGCTGACCCTTCACCCCAATCCTGGGTAAGGACGTGCACATCAGCATTTCTTTGCCCGCCTTTTCCCTCATCGACAGTCAATTCCAAAGTAACATCTGTTATCATAGCCCCGGCAGGCACATCTGCCGCGACATCAAACCTTAAGAGGGCGCGTCTATCGTTGCCTTGGTTGGTTCTACCTAGAAAAACCCAATCCCCTGCCCCCATGCTAAGATCATTGCTTTCCGAAAAAATACTATTATCCTTTTCGGCCGAAATGTCGACCGTGGTCTGGGCAAAAAGGACCGAACTGAGAAATAAGCCAAGGAATAAGGGGAGTACAGATCTTTTCATAGGGCTGAATTATTGTGATTGGTTCAAAATTCTAGTTTTGCAATTGCAAAATAACTAAAGCAAACTAAAGATTAGGTCTTATGAATAACATTTCTGTTATCGGTTCTGGAACGATGGGGAACGGTATCGCCCATGTTTTCGCACAAAATGGTTTTTCCGTCAACCTGCTTGACATCAATCAGGATGCCCTGGATAAAGCCTTGAAAACAATAGAAAAGAACCTTGACAGAATGGTGGCCAAGGAGAAGATCACCGAAGAAGATAAGTCCACTACCCTTTCCAACATTTCGACAGGAACAAATGTGGCCGAAGGTGTGAAGAATGCGGACCTCGTAGTGGAGGCGGCTACGGAAAACCTGGACCTTAAGGGCAAAATATTTCAAGAAATGGATGCGAATGCACCGGAAGGAGCAATACTCGCAACCAACACCTCTTCCATATCAATTACCAAGTTGGCGTCCTTTACCAAGAGGCCTGAAAGAGTTATTGGGATGCATTTTATGAATCCTGTCCCTGTGATGAAGCTTGTGGAGATTATCAGAGGTTTTTCGACTGACGATGAGGTCAATAATTCCATAGTTGAGACCTCAAAAAAGCTGGGCAAGGTTCCTGTAGAGGTAAATGATTATCCGGGTTTTGTGGCGAACAGAATTCTGATGCCGATGATCAACGAAGCCATTGAAACCCTGTTTGAAGGAGAAGCCGGTGTGATGGAGATCGACACCGTCATGAAGCTGGGGATGGCACATCCTATGGGGCCTTTGCAACTGGCGGATTTCATCGGCCTGGATGTATGTCTTTTTATCTTGAGAGTTATGCATGAGGGGCATGGTAAGCCCAAATATGCACCCTGCCCACTGCTTGTCAACATGGTCGAAGCGGGGCATCTCGGCGTGAAATCAGGATCGGGATTCTACGATTGGTCCCATGGAACCAAGGAACTCGTCGTGTCCAAACAGTTCTCCTAAGGATCAGCGTTCGGAAACTGCTTTTTAATCTCTTGCTTGATGGGAATCGGGTTCCCATGAGAGTCGATGTGCACAAAAGTGATCTTAGTGGTTGCAACGGCCTCCTCCTCACCGGTGTACACATTATGCTTTCTGGCTTCCATGGAGAGTCTGATGGACGTATTTCCGATATGTTCAACTTCTCCGTAGATATGGATTAGAAAACCCTCCTTAACAGCCTTTTTAAAAACTACCTCTTCCAGTTTTACTGTAACCATATTGGCCGACTGACAAGTCCGGGAAGCCAGGGCCGCCGCTGCCTCATCGATCCAGGATAGCATATTTCCTCCAAACAGATTCCCATGGACACCCAGGTCCTGAGCAAGCGCAATTTTTGTTGTTATTCTTTCCACTAAACCACAATTGAATTATCTCTCAGTGCATCATTGAGTGATGTCTTCAGATCAGTACTCTCTTTTCTTTTCCCAATGATCAATGCGGCAGGAACCTGATATTCTCCGGCAGGGAATTTCTTTGTGATACCACCGGGAATGACCACGGATCTTTCCGGTATTTCACCTTTAAATTCAACAGGCTCCTCTCCTGAAACGTCTATGATCTTTGAAGTCGAGGTCAGGGTCACATTGGCACCCAAAACAGCCTCTTTTCCAATTTTCACACCTTCCACCAAAATACACCTCGACCCTATAAAAGCACCATCCTCAATAATAACAGGTGATGCCTGAACGGGTTCAAGAACCCCACCAATGCCTACTCCCCCGCTCAAGTGCACATTCTTGCCCACCTGTGCACAGCTTCCTACAGTGGCCCAGGTGTCCACCATGGTATTTGAATCAACATAAGCACCAATATTGACATAAGAGGGCATCATGACCACACCTGGAGCCACATAAGCACCATACCTGGCCAAAGCATGGGGAACAACCCGAACTCCCAATTTTTCAAAGCCGGTCTTCAGCGGGATCTTATCGTAAAACTCAAAAGGTTCCAGCCTTATGGTGTTCATTCCCTTGATGGGAAAATACATCAATACGGCTTTTTTGATCCATTCATGCACCATCCAACTTCCGTTCTGAATTGACGCCACCCGTAGTTCACCCACATCCAATTTTGCGATCACATCTTCAATGGCAGATTGAACTTCAGAGGATTTCAATTCCCCTTTATTCTCCCAGGCATGCTCTATTATTTGCTGATGATTCATCTTTGGGTATTGGAAAAGAAAAAGATCCTGTTTGCCAGCGTTCTAAAGCCCGCCGACGAAGTGCGAATGTACAAAAAGTTAGGAGCTTCCCTCTCTGATTCCAAGGGCCTTGACCTTCTATTTTTTGGAAGCAAAAAAATGGCCTCTAATCATGATTATGGGATCTTCTTGGATGGATTTTCTTTCAACAGGAATCCATTCAAAAGAATTCAAAGGATCTGGAATTTTGCCATAACATGTTTCACTTTAAAACCCGATCTACTGGTCATCTGTACCTGGGAACTTCTGGTACCTGCAATTTTCTACAGAGCATTTTGGAGAAAGAAGATCATCTATGACCTTCAGGAGAATTACTTCAAAAACATTTTAGCTGAGAATTCTTTTAAAAGAGTAGTCTTGATCTTTCCAGCTATGATCGTCAGGTGGATTGAAAGGATCTCGGTCCATTGGATATCCGGAATACTTGTGGCTGAAGAATGCTATTTCCGGGAAATCACATTTACCGGAAAAAGGGGTATCCTACTCGAGAACAAGGCCATTCCATTTGAAATCCCGAAAATCAAAAAAAGAGATCAGGTCGTTTATTCCGGAACGATCTCCATTCAGACAGGACTCGGAGAACTTGAACATTTTTTAAAAACTATGAAGGGCTACACGCTTGTGGTCATCGGTCATTGCCCTAAAAGATCAGACCAACTGTTTCTTCATGAACTCTCGGAGAGCTATCCAAACCTGAAACTCAATATCAGCAATGAGCCAATTCCGTACGACTTGATTCGAGAAGAAATTCGGAGATCAAAATTCTCATTTGCATTCTATCAGAACTTTGTCAGCATCAAAGACCGTATCCCGACCTGCTTTTTTGAATCACTGGCCTATTCCTGCTATATCCTCGCCTCCGGTAACCCGACCTATCAGGAGTTTTTCAAAAAACATGGGAACGGAAAAGCCTTTAACAGTTCCATGGAAGCTGCAGAATTCGTTATAGATCAAAATATTGAGTTTGATCGCGATCGTTTCTCTCAAGAGGATGTCTGCTGGATAACCGAAAAGGACATTTTTAAATCCCAAATACAAGATTTACTGATGGAAATTGATGCCTAAATTTGCCGGCGATTTATTGACCCATTTGACCAGCACTAATAAATGAGATTAAGACTTCTGACCGCCTTTCTTTTATCGCTATGCTTCTTTGGCTGTCAGCCTGATCAGAAAAAGGAGGGCATCGTAATCACGGCTACAACCGGTATGATCCATGACGGATTGGCAAATCTCTTACCCGAGGATGTGAAAATTCAATCTCTCATGGGCCCGGGAATAGACCCACATCTATATAAGCCAACAAGTAATGATCTGGCAAAACTTAAGGAAGCGGATATCATTGTCTACAATGGCCTCTCATTGGAAGGCAAAATGGAAGAAATTCTAAAAAATCTGAGCAAGAAAAAACCAACGCTGGCCGTCAGTGATTTTGTTCATGAGGCTCAACTGATCAATTCAAATTCTTTTTCAGGCCTTTATGATCCGCATTTCTGGTTTGATGTGTCATTGTGGAATCAAGGGCTGAGCGCTCTGAGTGATTCCATCTTTTCCATTTACTCCTGGGGACCAGAACGCTCCGCTAACCCTGATTATGCTGAGGAGCTTATGGAGCTCGACAATTGGATCTCCGGGGAGATCGCATCTATTCCTGAGGAAAAGAGGATATTGATCACGGCACATGATGCCTTTGGGTATTTGGGAAAAGCCTATGGAATTGAAGTGATGGGATTACAGGGGATCTCGACTTTGTCAGAAGCCGGCTTAAAAGACATTGATATCCTGACCGATTTTATCATAGAAAAAGAGATCAAATCGGTTTTCATTGAATCGATCATCAATCCCAAGGCTATTCAGGCAGTGATCCAGGGCTGCAAGCTTAAGGGCTATGAAGTTAAGCTTGGAGGAACATTGTTTTCAGATGCGCTGGGCCCGCAGGGGACTGAGGAAGATAACTATATTGGCATGGTTCGATATAATGTTACCACAATCACCAATGCGATCAGGTGAAGGGATCTAACAAAGAAATCGCCTGCGAAGTCCATGATCTGAAGGTCAGCTACGATGAGAAACCCGTACTATGGGGAATTGATTTTGAAATTCCGACCGGGGTTCTTGCCGGCATTATCGGCCCAAATGGTTCAGGCAAAACAACACTGCTGAACAGCATACTTGGACTAAAGGATCCTGAGCGCGGCTATGCGAAGATCTTCGGTGAACCTATTTCAAAGGTCCGAAAGAGGGTATCCTATGTTCCTCAGCGCGACACTGTCGATTGGGATTTTCCTGCTACGGTCTTTGAAGTGGTTCTGATGGGACGATATGGTCAATTAGGACTTTTTAAGCGCCCCGGAAAGGCGGACAGGAGAATCGCGAGCGAGTGCCTGGAGAAAGTAGGCATGGAGGCCTTCAGAGACAGACAGATCTC
>JANQHS010000441.1 GCA_028282565.1 Cytophagales bacterium
CTTCCTTTCGTTCCTGATCAAGTTCCACAACAAGGCTGTCCATGGGAGCAACAGGGAGCAGGGTTTCGGTGGCTGTATATTCTTTCCCTTCAACCTGGACGATCAGCTTGTAATTGTTCCCGACAATTCCTCCAAACGCATGCACCGACCAATAAAATCCTTCGGTTTCATCTCCGCCAAGCCCGATGAAAAAGAACTCCCTCAACATGTTCTCCATATTTGGATCCCATTCTTCAATTTTGACGATAGCATTTGCAACGCCCCTGAAGTTGGGATCATCATAAAGACTGAGCGCCTTAGTGATCAACACAGGGTACTGCCTAACGGAATCGGTAATAGCTGATTGTATTACAATACGGTCAGTAGGAGCCTGATCCACATCCAACTGGATCACCTCCTCGCAGGAGAACAACAGGGGAAGGAATAATATGATCAATAACCTCTTCATCAGAATTCGAAATTATAGGTGAACGAAGGCAGCAGGCCAAATAATGATACCTGAACCGCTTCAAGACCCGCTCCCTCAACCACATTGCCATCATCATCTTGGACAGGCCTGATATAAACAGTCCAAGGGTTAAAACGGTTGTAAACATTATAGATCGAGACCACCAGGCTATGCTGCCAGCGATGTCTTTCGTTGCTTTTTGGTCGGTAGGTCATACTCAGGTCCATGCGGTGAAAGGGTTTGAGCAGGTAACCATTCCTTTCCGTGACCACAGGAGGTATATGGTTAGGGGCATAAAAGTTAAATCCGGTTCCGAGAGTGATCGGCCTACCCGTTGTATAAATGAAATTTCCTCCGAAACTGAACATCTTATTTAGATCAAAAACGGCCTGAACGTAAAGATTATGGCGCCGGTCGTAATTTGCCCTGTAGGGATTATCCCTGTTTACATCGGGAACCTTGAGTTCCGTCTTGGAAAGCGTATAGCTCGCCGACCCGGTAAACCTTCCCCTTTTCTTCACCACATAGAATTCCAAACCATAGGAAGTTCCGGTCCCTTGCCTGAATTCATTGGCCAGGTGATCATTGAAGAACAACTGGGCGTTGTCCGCAAAGTCGGTGATATCCTCGATGTGTTTATAATAGCCCTCCACGGAGAACTCGTATTCGTTCTGCTTGAAATTCCGGAAATAGCCCAGAGCGACCTGATCGGCCCTTTGGGGATCCAGATAGGTGCTGCTGATGGTCCAGGTGTTGAAAGGCAATGGGATAGTACCATTTGTAACCTGATGCACATTCTGAACCATGCGATTGTAGGAGAATTTGACCGATTGATACTCGTCCAACAGGTATCTCGCGGAAAACCTGGGTTCCGGGTTGACAAAGGTCTTGATCACTTCCGCCGAACCATACTGGATCGTATCCGAAATATTCAATGCCGGTTCGCTGATGTTGTCGGTCGGGTCGATATAGACAAATTGCTCATAGGTGCCTATGGCCTGGAAGACATTCAGCCTGATCCCGTACTGGAGTTTCAACCTGGGTGAGACATTCTGATCCGCTGAGAGATAGATGTTATGATCCAAAGCTCGTTCTCTTTGCAGCTCCGTGGCCTGGAAAATGGACGATTCCACATTGGGCTTCAGTTTGGCCGGAAGTATATTTCTGTACACCCCCTGATAGCCAAAATCCAGGCTGAGGTTGGGATTCATGAAATAGGTAAAGTCGAACTTGAGGCTTGTTTCCTGGATCTTGGAATCCCAGCGGAATCCACCGACCTCATCAAAACTCTCAAGGCCATAGTCGAAAATACTACCCACCACGGTGGTGTTCAGGAAGAGCTTCTCATTGAAGACATGATTCCAACGCAGGGAGATGGTTTGGTTGCCCCAATCAAACTGGAAGGTATTGCCGAACTTGAAGACATCGCGACCCAGATAGGCTGAGACGAAGACCCGGTTGTTGTTGTTGATCTTGAAGTTGAGCTTTCCATTAAAATCATAGAAATAGACCCTGTTGTTGTCGTTGACATCGGGGATCAACGGAAAGAACAAATCGACATAGGATCTTCTGCCTGCGAGCAGGAAGGAAACCTTGTCCTTGACGATCGGCGCTTCGATCAGCGCCCTGGTGGCGAGAAGACCTATCCCACCACGTGCTGAGAATTTCTTGATGTTTCCGTCCCTGGAGCGCACATCCAGAATAGAGGACAACCTTCCGCCGAACCTGGCCGGAATGCCGCCCTTATAGAGTTCGGAAGATTTGACCACATCGGGATTGAAAACAGAAAAAAGCCCGAACAGGTGAGAAGGATCATAAACCGGTGCTTCATCATAAAGGATGAGGTTCTGGTCGGCTCCGCCACCCCGTACAAAGTAGGTGGCCGTTCCCTCCCCTGCCGAGATCACCCCCGGCATGAGTTGTACTGCCTTGATGATATCCACCTCACCGAAAATCGCCGGAAGTTTCTTGACCTGGTCGATGTCCAGCTTGACCTTGGACATCCCGATATCCTGCACATTTGCATCAATCCTCTCCCCGGTCACCAGCACCTCCTTGGTGACGATAGACTCGCTGCCCATTTCGAAATTATAACTCACATTCTGACTGAGATCAAGGGCATAGTTCATGTCCTCAAAACCCACATAGGTCACGACGACATCATAATTACCCTGGGGAAGGGTGATGGAAAAGAACCCGTATGCATTGGTCACGACTCCGGTAGAGAGTTCCGGAATACGGATGGTCGCCCCGATGAGCTCCTCACCGTTGCTTAGATCTTTTACATAGCCACTAAAGGTGAATTTCGATTGTGCCTGCCCCTCAGAGAAAGTGGCAAGCAAAACGATCACCGGGAGGATCCAAAGCTTGTGGATCCCAAAACTGAATTTCATTAAACCTCAAAATTTTTAATTCATAGCTAACCATTGGCTTTCTGATGCTCGCTGATATAGGTGACAATACCACCTACCGTCTGCAGCTTTTCGGCATCAGAATCGGGGATCTTGATATCAAAGTTTTGCTCAAACTCCATGACAAGTTCCGCGTAATCAAGGGAATCGATTCCCAGGTCCCTCACCAGATTGGCATCATCGGTCACCTCAGATGCATCTATACCCAGCATATTCACCAAAATCTCAACAACCTTTTCTCTTATCTCCATGGATTTTCAATTTCCCTGCAAAACAAATCAAAACTTTAATGTAAACCTTGTATTTCCGGGTTCCGAAACCACATTTATATTTCCCTTATGCAAGCGCATGATCTGCCTGGAGAGGGAGAGGCCGATACCCGATCCGGTCTTCTTCGTTGTATAGAAAGGAATGAAGATCCTTTCCAGGGCTTCTTTCTCAATACCCAGTCCGTTGTCTTCAACGGAAATAAAGACCCGGCTATTGCTATCGACCCATGCTTTCAGGATAATTTTCGGGTTGTTCACCTCCACCATGGCATACTGGGCATTCTTGATCAGGTTGATGATCACCTGCTCGATCTGCTCGCGGTCGGCATGAAGCTGAATGCTGTCAGGCTCGACGGAGACCTCACAATTACAGCCGATCTTTTCCATTTCCGGTTTCATCAGCTGATAGATATGATCCAGCATTTCCCCGACCCTGAACAATGACTTATTGGGCATGGGCACCCTGGTCATGTTCCTAAAGTCGGATACGAACTTGATCAGGGATTCGGATCTTTTGCGGATCGTGGAAACGGCCATGTGAATGTCCTCGAGATCTTCGCTTTCCACATATTGCGGATCGTTGCTGCCCTCGATATGTCCGAGTATGGCATTATCTATGGTCGAGGCCAGGGAGGAGATCGGCGTTACCGAGTTCATGATCTCATGCGTCAACACCCTGATCAGGTTCTGCCAGGCTTCCATCTCCTTTTCTTCCAGCTCGCTCTGGATATTTTGAAAAGAAACCAACTTGAACTCTTCCTTGCGCAATTTGAAGACCGTCGCCTGCAGGGCGAGCTGTAACTCCGAACTGCCCCTGTGGATCTTCACCAGATCGGTTTCACCATTCTCGAGCAATTCGATCCTTTCGGGAAGGTCCGGATCCAGTGAGGACAGATCCTGCAAATTCCGAATGTTCCCCAGCCTCAGTATTCTTTTGGCCGCACCATTGCTGAGCTGCACGTCACCATTGGGCATGAATGAGATCAGCCCAACTCCGATATGTTGGATGACGGTTTTGAGATAATGGTATTGGGCTTCCTTCTCCGCACGGATATCCCTGAACTTCGAGAGTACAGAGTTGAATTCCCGGTTCAGCTTGTTGTATGAGGACCCGCTATGGTCATCGGGGAAGGAATAGGAAAAATCATCGAAACGGATCGAGTTGAGGAATTTGGCAATGTCCTTATTGGTCTTGTCGAGGAAATTCACCAGCAGGCCGATCTGCACCACCGCGAAAAACAATGCGGCGATGAAGGTGGCATAGTACTCGGTATCCAGGATCAGATAGGCGCAAATACCGATGGTCATGGCCAGCACCAGGATCCTGATAAAGACGAGTACGCGAAAATCCTTAAAGCCCATGCTTCTCCAATCTCCTGTACAGGGAAGCCCTGGTCAGTCCAAGGTCCTTAGCTGCCTTTGAGATATTTCCTCCATGCTTGGAGATCGCTTTTTGGATCAGTGCCTTCTCCATATTGTCGAGGTTGAAGGTGTCCAGCGCGTCCTCCACATTGCCTTCGGGCTTCTGCGCCAGAAAGAAAAAGTCATCAGGACTGAGTTCGCCTGTTTCAGACATGATCACCGCCCTCTCGATGGCATGCTGGAATTCCCGCACATTGCCGGGCCAATGATAGGCTTTCAGATGCTTGAGTGTGGCGGCGGAAAGTTTCTTGTATGGTTTGCGGTATTTGCCGGCGTATTCCTTGAGGAAATGCTCGCCGAGTATGTCGATATCATCGGAGCGCTGCCTCAGAGGCGGCAGATAGACCTCCACAGTATTGATCCTGTAGAGCAGGTCCTGGCGAAATTCATTGCTGTCGACCATTTCCTGGATGGGCATGTTCGTCGCACAGACCAAGCGTATATCGATGGGAATGGGATTATTGGTCCCGATCCTGGTGACTGTCCGGCTTTGCAATACGGTCAGCAACTTGGACTGGGCGGAAGGATTGAGGTTCCCGATCTCATCCAGGAAAAGGGTGCCGCCATTGGCGACCTCGAAGCGACCAGCGCGGTCTTCCTTGGCATCCGTAAATGCCCCCTTCTTATGGCCGAAAAGCTCGGATTCAAATAAGGTTTCGCTCAATGCCCCCATATCCACGGAGACAAAGGGATGATCCTCCCGAAGGCTTTGGTTATGCAACTCCCGGGCGACGAGTTCCTTGCCCGTTCCGTTCTCACCGAGGATAAGGACGTTGGCATCGGTCTTGGCCACTTTGGAAATGATGCTGAAGACGTTCTTCATGGCATCGCTCTTTCCGAGGATCTCCTTGGGCTGGATGATGTCTTTTACCAGCATCTTCTTGGTTTGCTTGAGGCTGTCGACCTCGCGATAGGAGTTTCTCAGTCGCTGGGCCGCCGAGATGGTGGCCAGAAGTTTTTCGTTCTGCCATGGCTTGAGCACGAAGTCGGTAGCTCCTTCCCTGATGGCACGCACCGCCATGGACACATCACCGAAAGCGGTGATCATGATCACCACGGCATTGGGATCGATCTCCAGGATCTTGCCAAGCCATTCAAAGCCTTCCTTTCCTGAGGCGGTGTCGGTGCTATAGTTCATGTCGAGGAGTATGACCTCGAAGCTGTCGTTGTTGAGCAGGAATGGGATCCTGCGAGGATCCTTTTCGATGACCACATCCCATTTTTGCTTTTTGAGAAAGAGCTTGGCCGCCAATAATACGTCTTCGTCGTCGTCTACGATCAGGAGTTTTCCGTTGCTGTCTGCCACAGGTTTGAGTTTTTGTTTTCTTCTTAAAAAGGGTGCCAATCGGAAAAAGGCCTCTTTGGCTATTGTACCGGCCGCGTTTTCTTCATGACTTGTTCAAATTTGAACATTTTCGGCCGATTTTGAACAA
>JANQHS010000445.1 GCA_028282565.1 Cytophagales bacterium
CGCGAATAGCTATCTATCAGGATCTGATGACGATGCTCACGCAAATCTTGAATGGAGCAACGAATTTCTGGCCCTGACCACAAGACCCTTGAACGGAGCTGGCAATCTGGCCTTATCATTGAATTACCCGGATTTCAAGCTTGAATGGGTAGAGCCAGGAGAAAGAATTATCTCTGATCTGGAACTGAATGGGAAAACACATGGTGAGGTGCTTTCCTGGTTGGAGGAAAGCTCTTCCAGGGCGGGTTTGCATGGAAAGCTTGAGTTTAGCTTCAATTACAAGCTCCCTTATGATTTTGGAACGGACTACACTTTCAGTCAACCTCATCCTGAGGATTTTGTGGTCTTTGCCAATAATAGGAGCAACGCGCAGAAAGCCCTCGAAGAACTTTTTGAGGACATGGATGAGGTTTCTGAGATACGTGTATGGCCTCATCATTTCGATACTGCAGGCATTATTACAACCGAAAAAAATGGAGATAAAATTCTCTCCAGTATTGGCGTTGGTTTAGCGATTCCTGACAACATGGTGAAAGACATGTATTATTATGCGAAGGCCTACCCCAACAGCAAGGGAATTGATTACTCGGATCTACCTGGGCTCAGAAATGGCATGTGGATCACCGATGAATGGAAGGGCATCGTTCTGCCCGCTTCAAATGTGTCGGAAGAAAAAGCATTGATCTTCTTCAAGGAAGCTGTGATGATACTTCAGGCGCTGATGACCTGAAGACTCTTAATCACTGATCAGCACCCTCGTAACGAAAACCTGGCCATCTTCATCGATCAATCGCAGGGTATATTGACCTGAAGTGAAATGATTGTCGATCCAATATGGATCAGCAAACTCAGTATTAAACTTCTCTACAAGAGAACCGGAATTGTTAAAGATCTGCACAGTGCCCGAAAAGGTACCTGAGGTTTTGTTGATATAAAAGCCTTCACGTGCAGGATTAGGATATATGCTAATTCCACTGGCTTTTGAGACCGACTCCAGATAAGCTGTAGTCATATCGAGTTGCACTTTTGGAAAGCCATCTTCGATCTTAAACAGATGGTAGTAGGAGAGGCCATTCATGGGTTCTTTGTCTGTAATGGCGTAGTTGATCGTAAATGAGCCTTGTTCATTGGCGGTAGGTACGCTCCCGACAAAGCTCAAGTCGACGCCATTGGAGGACCGATAAACCTCATAGGAACTTAGGTTCGATTCGTTCTCTACCATCCACTCTACGAGAACCCCCTCACCTGATGGCGTTGCATTAAATGAGATCAACTCTACCGGCAGCGGATTTGCTCCGATCAAGGTGCCAAAGGTGAAAAAGCTAAAATCAGTCACGGGATCGGATACGACAAAGCCCTGAGCTCCTCCACTTGACGTCGATCGCCCCTCGCTGAGCCATAGCATAGGCCCGGAATCAAAGCGTGAGACGATCAAATCCGTGTCTTCAAGAATTTCGCTTCTCGTATCATCTTTCCAGAACAAAGTGACGGAAACCGAATCCATCGATGCGTTCCGGTTTATGTCCCAGTATTCTATTCCGGAGATATGGCTAAAACTTCCATCGGTGGTGTTTGGAGAAAATGTGCCATCAAAATATTGAGCTGAGAATGAGGCACCTGCGGTATAAGGTGCGGAAATGCTAACAGGAGCCCAAATGGTTCCGTCTCCTACGGGAAATTCGTATGCATCCGTCCCTATTTTGGTGATCATCCCATCAACATAGCAAGTGGCGCTTCCGCCACTAAAAGTAGCTGAAGAATTGATGGTAAGGCCCCCATTGGTGTTGTTCTGAATCTCGATGACCCCACTCGTGAAATCCACATTATTTGATACACTTATGGAGTTGATATTATTGCCAAAAAAGATTGCGGGATTTGAGCCGGAGCTGTTATTGAATACCAAGTCATAAAAAGAAAGAGCAGCGGAGCTCGTATTGCTAATATTCTGTGCAACAGTACCATCGAGTGTAATGGTATTTGTTCCGGCTGAAAAAGTCGCAGGTGAAGTCAAGCTAAGATCCCCTTTGACATCAAAATTGCCTTGCATGGACTTTGCTCCGCTTCCCGACAGAGATAGGTTCCAATATGAGTCCTGCGGGGTAATGATCGACTGGTTTCCCGACAAGGTGTAATTGAAAGAATTCACTCCATCGATATCACAAAATAATTGGGTGTTTGCTCCAACGAAGTTGCCCTGGTAGTTCCAGACCCCCGGGGTGTTGTTATTGATGGCCTCTGTTCCGCTCATCTCCTCAAAAGTAACATTGGTGACTGTTCCCGAGTTGTTGAAGACAAAATCCGAATTGGCGGCCGCTAAACGCGAGAACTCCAAAATACCTGTATTGCTGAAGTCCCAGCCATCATCATTAGCACCACCTGCCTGTATGTCATTGACGATCAGCAGGGTTCCGTTATTGGTGAACGAGGGATCATCGTCATCGATGAATATGCGATTTCCAATGGTCATGTTGGTATTGTTGACAAACACAGAGCTGTTATTGCCGAAAATGGACTGAAAATTGATTTCATCACCAATAGCCAGAGTATCGCTGAGATCATTTGTAATGGTGGCATCATCACCGATCAGAATATCATCGGAAATGCTGATACTGCTGTCGCCTATAAAACTGATGGCTCCGATCCCGTTTAGATCAAGGTCTTCGAATGAAGTATTTCCCTGGCTTCTGATGACAAGAGGGCCGTTATCATTCATGGCGATAACGCCTGCATCAAAATCCCCTTCATTGTCGATGAGGTATGGAATATTGAACCCTAGACTGGTAATCGCTCCCGTATTACCGTTCAGACTTACAGTCCCACCCGAGTTAATAATAAAATTTCCCCTGAGTGACAGCGTGCTGGCACTACTCCATTGAAGGGTTCCATTGTTTAGAACAAGTACTTCGGTTGTTGAACCGGCAACATTGATCGAAACGGTATTGAGATTTCCTATTTCCACTCTGGTGGTATTGGTTGGGATACAATCACAGGATGCACCTCCAAGCCCCAGGGAATGGAACATGGTCTGCCCTGGGACTTGGAGGTGCATCCTGTGATTGTATCCCAACCAATACCACCAGGGTGGAA
>JANQHS010000161.1 GCA_028282565.1 Cytophagales bacterium
CTTGTGGAGCCATCGGAAAGTGGGGATGTTAACCACTACCTGGCTATTATACTTTGGAGATCTTCTTCGTTCTCCAGCCAAAGATCCCATAGATCGGGCAATAGCTGATGAAACTTGTGGCGAGAAAAATAACGGATATCACTACGAGAACAATGCCCAGTATCCCGGGGATTACTCCCATGAAATATAGGGTGGTCAACAATACGGCGATAATGGCTCTGATGATCCGGTCCGGGTTACTCATATTTGCTTTCATGATCAATTGCTTTAGGAATGGGTCAAAGAAAGCAATGGCCCGAATTCCGGTCAGTGACTTATGTCACAAAAGCTCAATTTTATTTCTTCCAAGCCTGATTTTGCTCTTTTTCTCCAATTCCTTCATGAGCCTTGAAATAACCTCTCTCGAAGTGTTCAGGTCATAGGCGATTTTCTGGTGTGTGGAAACAATTTCCTTTCCGTCAAATATAGACGCCTTCTTTTCCAGGTAATCCAATAATCTCTTGTCCAAGTTGTTAAATACCACGCTGTCCAGGGTGGCCATCAGTTCGGAGAATCTTTGGGTATAGGTTTGAAGTACAAAGTTGTTCCAGGCCTGAAATTTTGCCTTCCATTCGTCCATTTTTGAAGCAGGGATCAATAAAAGTTTGACTTTGTCTTCGGTTACAGCCTTGATCTGGCTTGGTGCCTGGGCCATGCAGCATTGAAAAGTCACGGCACAACTTTGCCCCGGATACAGGAAATAAATGAACATTTCGTTCCCTTCCTCGTCTTTTCGGAGAACCTTCAGGGCACCTTCCAGCACAAAGGGCAGCATCTTTATGGACGAGCCGAAATCCATGACGACCTGCTCGGACGGGATCTCGGCTATTTGTCCTGCTTCGGTGATCTCCTTCAGCAACTCAGGATCAGAAAAATCGGGGAATACTTCTTTGATCTGTGCAATATCCATCAACAAAAAACCCGGCTTTCGCCGGGCTTTAATTCAAAGCTTATGATTTGGTTAAAGTGCCGCCTGATACCTTTTCTCCACCTCAGACCAGTTGATCACATTGAAAAAGGCATTGATATAATCAGGCCTTCTGTTTTGGTAGTTCAGGTAATAGGCATGCTCCCAAACGTCCAACCCAAGTATGGGAGTGCCAGAGCAACCCGAGTCCGGCATCAATGGATTGTCCTGATTTGCGGTTGAGCAAACCTTCAGGGCATTGCCTTCCACGCAAAGCCAAGCCCAGCCTGAGCCAAATCTTGTCGCTGCGGCTTTTGAGAATTCTGCCTTGAACTCGTCAAAGGAGCCGAAAGTTGCATCTATGGCGTCGGCAAGCACACCGGAAGGCCCTCCACCATTTGGACTCATAATTGTCCAAAAAAGACTGTGGTTAAAATGCCCTCCTCCGTTGTTTCTGACGGCCGCGATATCGCTGTGGTTTCGACAAAGTTCTTCAAGGGATTTATCCCCGAGTCCATTTGCTTCAACCGCTGCGTTGAGATTGTTTACATATGCTGCGTGGTGTTTTCCATGGTGAATTTCCATGGTAGCTGTATCGATATTTGGTTCCAAAGCATTGTGAGCATAAGGAAGATCCGGTAGTGTAAATGCCATTTTATTCTTGTTTATTGAATCCTTAAATTATTAAAAAAATCTTTCAACAAAGCCTCGCTTTCATTTCTTAACAAACCGGTAAAAACATTGGTTTTGGGATGCAGAATATTCTTTCCTAAAAGGCTATATCCACGCTTGGGATCGGGAGCCGAAATGTACAGGTTTCTTACCCTCGACCAGTAGAGTGCGCCGGCACACATGTTACAAGGTTCCAGGGTCACATAGAGGTCACAATCTTCCAGAAACTTGCTCTGTAGTTCATAACTGGCGGCGGTTAAAGCCTGTAATTCTGCATGCGCTGTGGCATCATTCAAGATCTCACATTGGTTGTGGGCTTTTGCAAGGATCTTCCCAGCCGATACGACAACCGCTCCAACCGGGACTTCACCTTCATCGAATGCCTTTTGGGCTTCCTTGAGCGCGACTTTCATAAAATGGTCCGGGGAATGAATGGAAAGCAATCAGAAAGGGTTACTCTTGATTTTGATCGAATTCATGATCTGCCAGGCGGCATCCTGGTATTTTTCCCGGTCGAACTTCGGGCAACTAAAGTTGAATACCAGGATCCGGTTTTGAACGATCATATACTGAACTATGGTGTACTTCCTCTCGTAGGAGTTCGAATATCTCGTAGCTGAGGTGAATTCAAAGTAATAGACCTGGTGCTTATGCACCTCGCGGACCCCCTGTTTTTCAATTTCCAATTTGTCATAGAGGTAGTTCAGGTTGGATTGTTGAAATTCCCCGAGAAGCTCCAGGTCGCTCCCTTCCCAAAAATTATCCGAGATTGACAATCCGAATTCGGCCAATCTGTCTTCCGATGAATACATGGCCAAGGGCATTTTGTAGGTCAGATATCGCTCATTGATATCCTGCTCGGTCATTCTGTAAAATGCAGCTGGCACCTTGGCATCGATACCATCGATCAAATGCACCTTTTGCATTTTGATCCCGGCTGCCATGGCTATAACGCCAAGCAGAAGAATGAAGGGCAGTGCATGTCTTCTAGCGCATCCTATCCGCATCTCTGACAGTTTTTTCGTCCCTTTTGATAAAGCGATTTGCCACCACATTGCTGAACATCGCAATGGCCGGCAGATAAAACCCTGCATGAAACACACCGGCAACCATAGGCATGATCTCTTTGTCGAATTGGGTAATGAAATAAATTGAAAGGCCAAGGGTAATTCCCATGACGACGGAGTTCAGTGCTCCGATCTTGATCTGGGTCAGCCTGTTCCGGAATTGGAAGATCTCAAAGAAGGCGATTCCCGCAGATATCATTGCCAAAATGGATATGGCAATGTAGGGACTGTATTCCATGGTTCTTTCTCCGGACTCCATTTGAACGATATAGACACCCATTGAAGAGAAAACGAAGCTCTCGCTTCCGGTGGTATTGGTTTTCGACCAAAGGGGGAAAAACACCATCACGATCATGCAAATACCCGTGATGGCGAGGAATAAACTTTGGACCCTTTGAAGCATAGTAATTAACCCTAATTTTGGGCAAAACTATTGAAATATTAAAGCAAAGCAGATATGGGTAATGCCTTTATTGTCGACGCGGTCAGAACACCAATCGGAAGATATGGGGGAGCATTGAGTTCGGTGCGCCCTGATGATCTTGCCGCCCATGCCATAGCTGCTCTGGTCAAAAGAAACCCGAACATCAATGTCGAAGATATCGAGGATGTGGTTTTTGGAGCTGCCAATCAAAGCGGGGAGGATAACAGGGATGTGGCCAGAATGGCTCTTTTGCTCGCAGGCCTGCCCATTACCACCGGGGGTGTTACCGTAAACCGTCTTTGTGCTTCCGGGCTGCAGGCGATTATGGATGCCTCCAGAGCCGTGATGTTGGGTGAATCCGATGTTTATATCGCCGGAGGAGTTGAGAGCATGTCCAGAGCACCCTTTGTGATGGCAAAGGCCTATTCTGGCTTCTCGAGGAAACAAGAGATCTATGATACCACAATTGGCTGGCGTTTTATCAATAAGAAACTCAAGGAGATGTACTATCCGTATTCAATGGGAGAAACAGCTGAGAATGTGGCGGAAAAGTATGCGGTGAGCAGAGAGGATCAGGATGCCTTCGCAAAACAAAGCCAGGATAGGTACGAAACGGCTGCGAAGGCAGGCCGCTTCAACGAAGAGATCTCTCCGGTTTCTGTTCCTCAGCGAAAAGGAGATCCTATCATTGTTGATAAGGATGAACATCCGAGACCGGGAACAACGATCGAAAAGCTTGCTACGCTGAAACCCGCCTTCAGAGAGGGAGGTTCGGTAACGGCAGGGAATGCCAGTGGGATCAATGACGGCTCTGCTGCCTTATTTGTGGTCAGTGAGGATTACGTTGAGAAGAACGGTCTGGAGCCGCTTGCCAGGGTTGTTTCCATGGCCGTTGCAGGAGTGGATCCGGCGATTATGGGAATCGGCCCCGTTCCAGCTAGCCGCAAGGCATTAAAAAGGGCTGGTTTGAGTGTTTCGGATCTTGGGCTTGTGGAACTAAATGAAGCTTTTGCTTCTCAAAGCCTGGTCTGCATGAAAGAATTGGGGCTTGATCCTGAAATTGTAAATGTCAATGGTGGAGCGATCGCCCTAGGGCATCCCCTGGGATGCAGCGGTGCCAGAATTTCTACGACTTTACTCCATGAAATGCAAAAAAGGGATGCGCGCTACGGGCTTGCAACCATGTGCATTGGGGTGGGCCAGGGGGCGGCTGTTATTTATGAAAAGGCCTGATCCTCTGGATGAACGATGAATTTTGGGCATAAAAAAAATGGCATAGGACGTACGCCATTTTTTAAATATCTTCTAGACCTCCTAAATTCTTTGTAGGAGTCTTAGACGTTCTTGTCGGTATTCTCTTTTTGGACTGGTGCTTTTTTAGCGTATGTGGGGCAGGTATGATATCCACAAGAAGTCAAGAAACCAACCAAGAATACAAGTGCGATTACTTTTTTCATAACAACGGACTTTTAGCCATACAAATGTAATAATTTTTTGCTGATAAGAGATGATGTTTCTGTTATCTTCAAATCATACGAATTTTCGCATGCTTTGGTTCATTGTACCACAATATTTATTCCAATCTTTTGTTTAAGGAAACCGGATTTCTCTTTTTTAGTAATCTGAGGTTCAAAATTTCAACCATAAGGGAGAAAAACACGGCAAAGTAGATATAGCCTTTGGGGATATGATAGTGGAATGCTTCAACTGAGAGCATAAAACCAATGAGAATCAAAAATGAAAGGGCTAAAACCTGCAAAGTCGGATGTTCTTTGAGAAATCCACTGATACCATTAGCAGAAAGCAACATGATCACCATGCCCAATACGATCGCGACTACCATGATGATCAGTTGGTCTGTCAATCCGACAGCTGTCAGGATGGAGTCAAAGGAGAATATCAGGTCCAAAACGATAATTTGAAAAATAACCCCCGTAAAGGTGTTGTTTGCGAACTCCGTCCCCGATTGTGTCTCACCTTCCAGATGATGATGGATCTCCGTGGTACTCTTAAAGATCAGGAACAAGCCACCTCCCAGGAGAACCAGATCGCGAAAGCTGAAGTCGAATTGCCAAATGGATATTAATGGATCTGTCAGTTTAACCAACCAGGAGATCCCGAACAGTAACATCAACCTAAAAAGCAGGGCGAGGCCCAGGCCGATGAATCTGGCCCGAGGCTGTTGGGCCGTGGGAAGTTTATTGGTAACTATGGAGACAAATATGACATTGTCGATCCCAAGAACAACCTCCAGAAAGGTCAGGGTGAGCAAGGCGATCCAGGCTTCGGTAGTGAGAAAAATTTCCACAGCGGTAGTTTGTTGATTTGAATTCCAAAATGTGAAATATTCAATATATCCCGGAAAAAAACGTTTGATTTAATCCCTTTGGCTCCATTTTTGGGCGATTTGCATGGTAAACCAAGGGTAGGGGTTAAATTTGCGGCCCCTTAAGAATTCGATATGAAGTTTATTCTCATTTTTCTTTCTTCATTCCTGTTGTTTTCGAGTGTTGAGAAGTCTGTGGTTGATTATTATGCTGATCAACTTAAGGTAGACCGGCAAAAGATCGAGGATGCGATCATCGCAGTGGCACGAGAGGAGGGCTTGGTCCAGGGGACAAGGGCCCTGGCGACCGTAAGCCGTGATTCATTTGATACCATCATCAAGGACCTTACTCCAAGACAACAGCATGGTATGTATGAATTGATGAGAAGACCTGATCTTCTAAAGTCTTACTCTATTCCCAATCTTACCGATGAGGAGATCAGATTTGTTTTCAGAAACTACCCTCAGGAGATCGGGGACAACGCCATTGTCTTTCACAAGGAGCACCTGGATGTCCTGATCCAGCTCACCCTTCTAAATCAGTATGTGAAGCAGGAGTTTGGAAAGGTCCTCTTTGGTTACCCACCTGAAGCACAGGAGGCCATGCAATTTCTGGTTGATTTCCCACAGATCCTGGAATTGTTAACCAGGGAAACGGCGACTAATAGAAAACTGAGAAAGACCTATCAAGAAAGGCCGGATCTGTTTGTAGCCACAGTTGACTCCATCGCAACTAAAATTTCGGATGAATACAATGGTTCGATTGACGAATGGGCAGAAAGTATCAAGTCCAACCCCGAAGCCCTCAAGGCTTTTGAAGAGGCAGCAGGGGTTTATGAATCCCATCAACAGGCCAAGCAGGAAACCCATAATCAAACCATGATGGCCAAGAACCAGCAGAGCTATGAGGTTTCCGGAACCCAGCAGCAGTATTTTCAGCAATACGGAACCCACCGTGATCCAAAGAAGGGTTCCAATGTTCATGTGAGTGTATGGGTGGGCGCAGGCTATGGCTTCGGTTATGGAAGACCCTACTGGTATGGAAGTCCCTATATGGGTGGTGCGGGAGCGGTATATGGCGGGGCCTATTATAATCCATATCATAACCCTTACTGGTTCTAGATCGTGAGAAGCCCGGGTTTAAGATTTTCCACTTTTTTGATCGTGGCAGGGATTTTTGTCCTCGGATGTCAGGAATCGGAAGTTCCGGAAAACCAAGGCTTGGGCCTGCAGGAAGAACTCGATCTAGGAGCCATATTAGAAAAGGAGATAGATACGGCTTCAAGTAAATATGGACAACGTCTGAAGAGAGCTGATTATCAATCCCTGTATGATTATTTGGATGCCGTCCAGGATTCGGTATTAAAATCTGAACTGATCCTGAGAGGATCGGATATTCGCTTTGAGCCGATTATTCTTGCGGATGACAACAAATACCAGGCGTTTTCCTTGCCTGGCGGAGCCCATTATTACTATACAGGCCTGCTTAAATATCTTGAAGATGAAAGCCAACTTGTTGCCTTGATGTCCAAAGAAATGAGCCATAATGATCGGATTGAGCCATTTACCAGGCTTGAGCTGAGGTATGGACAGGATATAATAGTCGATGTGATACAGGGAGGACAATCAAATCTTAGACAGGATATGATCGATCTTCTACTCGAGATCGGTTATGATTCAGTAACCGAGCTAAGCGCCGACCACAGCTCTGTCGATTATCTATGTGGAAACTCATATCTCCCAGCCGGATTGGCAAGGATCTATGAACGAGCCATGCTGGATTCGATACAGATGGATACCATCTTGGTCCTCAATCCGGAGGGAATTCTTAGGCAGTACTTCACCTTCTACTCTCTGAGTATGATCAGGTCGAATGAGATCAGAACGAGGGTGGATTCAACTGCCTGCACCGGTGACTCCTTGTACTCGGATCGCTACCAGAGTTTCGTGGATCTACTCAATGCCATATGATATTATCAGGAAAGGAAATATTAGCAAGATTAGGTGAAGACATTATCATCGAACCATTCGATGAAAAACAGATCAATTCTAATAGCTATAATCTAAAGCTTCATAATGAGCTACTCGTCTACAAAGACCATGAGCTCGACATGAAGAAGGATAATGGAATTGAACGGATCATAATCGGTGAAGAAGGTTTCTTGCTGGAGCCTGGAAGGATCTACCTGGCAAGAACATTGGAGCGTCTGGAGACCCATAATCTGGTTCCCTTTCTGGAAGGAAGGTCATCCATAGGAAGATTGGGACTCCATGTGCACATCACAGCGGGGCTCGGCCAGGTAGGGTCAAAGGGTTATTGGACCCTGGAACTACAGGCGATCCAACCCCTCAGGATCTATCCCGGTATACAGATCTGCCAGATCTATTTTTCTGAGATCAAGGGAGACTTCTCCTCCTATTCGAACAAGTACTTCAATAGCAGGGATATTCAATCCAGCCTCTTGTTCAAAGAATTTGAATAGGCGTCCTTACTCTGGCAGGATTAGTTTTTTACCTGATTTCTGTCAGTGATTCTTTTTTTCTCGACAGCTACTATTGGGCAAATTGAAGAGTCATGGAAGCCCATAAATTTCAGATCCTTGTTCTTGGCGGTGGAACCGGTGGAGTCATTGCAGCAGCTCAATTGAAAAGGAAGGATCCCAGTTTGGATATTGGGATCATTGAACCAAATGAAAAACACTACTACCAACCCGCCTGGACCCTTGTAGGAGCGGGTACCTTTGACCTTGAAAAGACCATCAGAAATGAAAAGGATGTCATTCCCAAGGGTGTAAAATGGATCAAGGGAAGGGTGGCCGAGGTCATTCCTGCTGACAATATGGTCAAATTGGAGGATGGAAGATTTTTCAGTTATGAAGAGCTGATCGTTGCTGTAGGAATTCAGATCAATTACGATGCTATCCCGGGACTAAAGGAGGGAATCGGAAACAACGGGATTACCACCAATTACGACCCGGCATATGCGGAATACACCTTTGAATGCCTGAAAAAGATCAAAAAGGGCAATGCCTTGTTTACCCAAGCCCCAACCCCAATAAAATGCGGTGGTGCTCCTCAAAAGATCACATACCTGGGAGACCACTATTTCCGGAAAAAGGGAAAAAGAGATGAAATCAATGTGATCCTGGCACTTCCGGGAACCAAGATCTTCGGAGTTCCGAAGTTTGAGAAGCTTTTGGACAATGTGGTTAGAACCAGGGATATCCATGCCCGTTTCTTTCATGAGCTTGTAGAGATCCGTCCGGATAAGAAGGAAGCGGTATACGTGATCGGACAGGCGAACACCAATCCGGATTATCTCAAGGAAGATGCGAACATGAACATCAGGATCGAAGATAGTTTTAAGGTGGTCATTCCCTTTGAGATCATGCACCTGGCACCCCCGCAAAGCGCCCCTGATTTTATCAAGAACAGTCCCTTGGCTGTGCATGATAGTCCATGGGGATGGGTAGACGTGGATCAATACACCCTACAACATAGTCGCTTCAAAAATGTATGGTCGTTGGGTGATGTTGCCAGCACGCCAAACGCGAAAACCGGGGCTTCGATTAGAAAACAGGCTCCGGTTCTTGTCAAGAACCTGCTTACGAAGATCAACGGAGGAGATATTCAGAGGGATTATGCCACTTACAATGGCTATGCAAGTTGTCCTATTGTGACAAGATACGGCAGAATGGTCCTAGCGGAATTTGATTACCATAACAATCCGACGCCGTCTTTTCCCATCAATATGGCCAAGGAAAGGTACTCGATGTGGGTACTGAAAAAATACGGACTGCCCTGGTTGTATTGGAATAAAATGTTGAAGGGGGACGATTTCTAAACAGGCATCTCAGGGAACCTTAAGGTAAACGTCGCCCCCTTGCCCGGATTGCCTTCAGCCTCGACCTGACCTTGGTGTTCTGTGACGATTTTTTTGACGATCGAAAGACCCATTCCCGTTCCGCCGGTTTTTTCATTGGAGGTGAAAAATGGCTCAAAGATCTTTTCCTTGTCGGATTGATGAAATCCCCTTCCGGAATCAGATATTGTGACCTTAATTGTGCCTTCAGTGGAATCTTCCGTTTTGACTCTGAGAATGCCGGAGCTTCCCATGGCGGTGATGGCATTTCGGAACAAATTGATGAACATTTGCTTCAGTTGTGAAGCTGCACCGTTGATAATTCGATCTGACCGAAGATCCGTTTCGATCACAATTCCTTCTTCAATGGACTGAGCCATGAGCTTGAGGGAAGACTCAATGATCTCATTAAGATTTGAAGGCCTTTTTTCCCGGTTGCCTTCCTTTCCAAATTCACCGATCTCCGCGATGATCTCACCGGCATGCGTGGATCCCTGTTCAAGATTTTCGATCAGCTCCTCAGCTTCTATTCTCACCTGATCCAATTCCTTCTTCTCTTCTTCGCTTAAAGATTTTCCGGGCAGTTTCATCAAAAACCGGATATCTCGTTTTAAGGGTGGAATACTCGCCTTCAGATAGTTCAACATGTTGTTCACCTCATGGTTGACCACAGCTGAGATCTGCCCAATGGCTGATAATTTCTCTGCCTGCACCAACTGCGACTGGGTTTCTTTCAGGTCACCCAAGGCCTTATCCAATGATTCGGATTTCGATTTCAAATTGATGTTGGCCTGTATCAATTTGTTCTCCGCGGATTTTCGGGATCTGATCTCTTTTTGAAGACTTTGATTCCAAAATATCACGAAGATGATCACCACGCCAAGGGCTATCAGGCCAATGGAGAAGAACCGTATATACTTCCTTTTGATCCCTGATTGCAGACTGACCTCAAAGAATTCTCTTCTCATCTCTGCTTTTTCAACCGGAGTGAGTGAACGCAGCCCTTTGTTGATGATGCCGATGAGGAGATCATATTCAGGCAATGCAGCCATATGAATTTCAATCTCTTCGAATACTGATGGGATCACCTTTAGATCACTATAATTCCCCTTTTCGATGAAATACATGGCAACGGTAAAATCCATCACCATGGCATCGATCTCTCCATGATCCAAAGACTCGAATCCCTCCGGAATTGAGGGGACATCTACATAGCTAAACCTGCCAAAACGCTTTCGGAGTTGGTCCGTGATCCAATAGCCCTTGATCACACCGATTCTTAACCCTGCCAGATCATTTTCGTCGAAGATCCTTTTTGAACGATCAGAAGTGACGATCACAAATTCTCCGGATAGGTATGGATCGGTAAAGACCAATAACCTTTCCCTTGTTTTGTTTTTTGCAATGGAACTAACCATAACGGTCTTCCCCTCCTGGAAGAGTTTTTTTAATCCTGTCCAGGAATCCGATCGGATATAGGTGAATTTTAGTCCTGTGATTTCGGATAACCTGTCAAGGTAATTCTTTGAGATCCCCCGATGTACTCCGTCTTCTGAAAAATCATAAGGTGCCCAGTCCGGATCACCGGAATAAAACACCTCCGGGTTATTTCTGATCCATTCCAATTCCTCTTGGGTAAACTCCACCTTTTCCGAAGCCCGACTATTTTCAGCAAATACAATTAAGCCGAAAATACAGCCTATGATCGCAAGTAATGGTTTTGAAAAAGGCATAGGGAGTCTGCCTTATTTAATATATCGGAGCTTCAATAGCTGAAATTTATCTCCCGAGGATATGCGCGCATAATAGACACCTGAACGCAAATTGATCTCGGCCGGGTCCCAACTGACTTCATGATTGCCTGCAGGAAGCACCTTAACGATCGGCTCAGCGATCATGAACCCCATTTGGTTGTAGATCTTCAGACTGACTTCAGATGTTTTATACATTTCTACGGAAAATGTTGTCTCTCCATAAAAGGGATTTGGGTCACAATTGGCATGAAATCCAGTGCTGAGATCATTATAGGAATCAAAATGATGAGAATACTCCTCACTGTCTTGTGCAGAACAATCCAAAGCAGGCAGGATGAGTACCAGTGCCACCAGGAGTATGAGTTTTGGAATCCTGAGATGCTCTGAGGATATCGGTTTTTCTAGATAGATTTGAATAGGAATTGCTTTAATTTGGTTTAAAAATAGCCAAGGGGCTTGTCAATGAAAAAAATCTTTCTGCTAGTTTTCCTTTCCGCGCTCTTTGTCGCACAGGCTTATGCCCAGGATGAAGTCAGCGGAAACCAGACCCAGAAAAGGGATATGCCACCTCCACCGGAGGAACCAAAAGAACCTAAACAAGGCCCAAGCTTTAAGGATAGGGTTTCATTTGGAGGTTCTATCGGGCTTCAGTTCGGAAGTTATACCTTCATCGACATCTCTCCGTTGATGGCCTATAAATTCTCACCCAAACTTATTGGAGGGGTAGGGATCACTTATCGCTATGTTAGTTACGATTACCGCACTGCGCTGGGAAACCAGACATTTGAAGACCACCAATATGGCTGGAGGGTCTTTGGAAGGTATTTTGTCATTCCTCAGCTATTTGCGCATATCGAGTATGAGTCATTGAATTTGACCTCACAAATCAGGCTTGAACCCGATGGAAGTGGCGGGTTTAGTGAGGAGAGATCAAGATCCTGGGTGAACTCTGCTTTTGTGGGTGCGGGATACTTTCAGGGTGCAGGAAAAAGTGCAGGAGTATTTGTAATGGTTCTCTACAACCTGATCGATTGTACGGAGTTCTATTGTCCCTATCCGGACCGTTGGTTGATCCGCGTCGGGGTTATGGCCGGATTCTAGGCCTGGAGTAAAATTCCCTGATGAGCCGATGAAGCTGTGTATTGCCGGCAAAGGTTGTCCAGACTTCCTTCTTGCCCTCCATGGTTTCCACTATGAACATATAACGCCCTCTCCAACCATGAACGATAAGCGCAAGTCCGAGCACCAGATACAAGATCATTTCCCTTCCCGGTAGTTTTAGTTTGAAATAGGCCACCATCGAAAGAGGTGCAATGATCCCTCCAATAACCAGCGATGCCAACCTCCGGTTAAAACGGTAATCCAGCTTTTTTATCGAAGAGATATTGAACCTTCGAGATCTATCCTTATAGTTGATGATCAACTCGTGTTCAAGCAATTGAACATGATTGGTTTCAGGATCCAGTTCTTTAAGTGGAGCTTCCAGTGTATTCTAAGCTTGGGTTTCCTCCTTTGAAGATTCGATCTTTTCCGGCGGCAGGATCCAGAAATTGTTGGAACCAATACCAACCCTCAGGCCGATCAGGCTTTGTTGAGCCATTTCAAGGATGGCCAGAAAATTGAAAATGACAGCGATTCTCTCGGTATTGGTTTTGATCACATCGACGAAGGACAATTCCTTTTTTCCTTTTAACAAGTCCAGAACAAACTGCTTTTGCTCAGAGATGGTATAGGAGTATTGAACAACGGTATGCTTGGGGTTCTGTTTTTCCAGATCATACCGTTCCATGACCTTGTTAAAAGTGTTGAGGATCTTGAAAAGGTCAATGTTTTGCAATTCGGCTTCAACATTGTTCTTCTCGTACATTTTTACAAGCTCCTTCTGGAGATTGCCTCGTGCTTCTCTTTTGAGCCTCGTGTCTTCCATCTCTGTTAAAGGCTCAACAACTTCTTTGAATCTCTTGTACTCCAAGAGATGCTTCACCAGTTCCTCGCGTGGATCTATCTCTTCACCTTGTTCATCCAATTCCGGTCGGGGAAGAAGCATTTTGGATTTGATCCTCATGAGCGTGGCGGCGACCAATATGAATTCGCTGGCAACATCCATATTCAAGGATTCCAGGTGCTTCAGGTATTCCAGAAAATCCTTGGTGATCTTGGAAATTGGGATATCATAGATGTCCAGTTCATCGCGTTCAATGAAAAACAGGAGTAGGTCGAAAGGACCCTCGAATAGCGGAAGTTTTACCTCGAAGCTCAATACCGTCGGTCTTGGGGTTACAAAAAAGCACTTAAATTCAAATAATATTTAGCTTTGCTGGTTATTAATTCTAAAAAGTTTAAACCATTTCAGAGACGCTCTGTTTAAATCACCATGGACGTTATTCAGCCAGGTAAACTACTGTCCAGAATCGATTCCCCGTCTGATCTAAGGAAGCTGGAAAAATCTCAACTTCCAGATTTGGTGAACGAACTTCGTCAGTACATCATCGACGTGGTTTCGGTCTACGGAGGACATTTTGGAGCTAGTCTGGGTGTTACTGAAATGACCGTGGCCCTTCACTATGTCTTTAATACCCCGGATGATCAATTGGTCTGGGATGTTGGGCATCAGGCTTATGGCCATAAGATATTAACGGGCAGAAGAGACAATTTTTCCACCAACAGGACCTACAAAGGACTCTCCGGTTTTCCTAAAAGGAGCGAGAGCGAGTATGATACTTTTGGAGTAGGCCATTCCTCAACATCTATTTCGGCGGCACTGGGCATGGCCGCGGGTTCGAAGATCCAGAATGATGATTCAAGGCAACATATCGCAGTGATCGGAGATGGGGCTATGACGGGCGGAATGGCATTTGAGGCCATGAACAACGCCGGTGTTTCCAATTCCAACCTGCTGATCGTTTTGAATGATAACTGCATGTCGATCGATCCCAATGTCGGAGCCCTCAAAGAATATTTAACGGATATTACCACATCGCACACCTATAACAAGCTTCGTGACGAGGTGTGGAAGATGCTGGGTAAGATCAGCAAATTCGGTCCTAATGCTCAAGAGATCGCTTCCAAGATCGAAAACGGCTTGAAATCAGCTATTCTAAAGCAGAGTAATCTGTTTGAATCTCTGAATCTTAGGTACTTCGGGCCAATAGACGGTCATGATATCCATCATATGGTCGAGGTATTGAATGACCTTAAGGACATTCCCGGCCCAAAGATTCTTCATTGTCTTACCGTGAAGGGAAAAGGCTATGCGCTTGCCGAAAAGGACCAGACCCGCTGGCATGCACCCGGGAAATTCGATAAGATCACCGGAGAGATCCATAAGGTGATCCATGATGAGCCCCAGGCCCCAAAGTATCAGGATGTTTTCGGAAACACACTTGTCGAACTTGCTGACAACGATGAAAAGATCGTTGGCATAACGCCCGCGATGCCTTCTGGTTCATCGATGAATATCATGATGAAAGCCTATCCGGACAGGTCTTTTGATGTCGGGATAGCCGAACAACATGCAGTGACCTTTTCGGCAGGCCTGGCCACCAGAGGGTTGACCCCGTTCTGCAATATATACTCGAGCTTCATGCAAAGGGCTTATGACCAGGTGGTGCATGATGTGGCCATTCAAAAACTTCCAGTGGTCTTTTGCCTGGATCGTGCCGGGATAGCCGGAGCCGACGGTCCTACTCATCATGGAGCATACGACCTTCCATACATGCGCTGTCTTCCCAATATGGTCGTCAGTGCACCGATGAACGAGGAAGAGCTAAGAAATCTGATGTTCACGGCAAGCGAATGGAAAGAAGGCCCTTTCACGATCAGATATCCGAGAGGTCAGGGAGTCATGCCCCAATGGAAAACCAAAATGAAGAAGGTAGAGGTTGGAAAGGGCCGAAAGGTAAGGGAAGGTTCTGACCTTGCTATTCTGAGTATTGGACATATCGGAAACCATGCCTTGAAAGCAGCAAGAATTCTTGAAGCAAAGGATATTGAGGCAGCACATTATGATATGAGGTTCGTGAAACCACTGGATGAAGAGCTGCTTCATGAGGTTTTCCGGAATCATAGGCTGGTTCTGACTGTGGAAGATGGTACCGTCGTTGGCGGGTTTGGTTCCGCAATTCTGGAGTTCATGGCGGCGAATAATTATGCTTCCAGAGTGAAATTGCTTGGGATCCCGGATAAGGTCGTTGAGCATGGAACCCAGGATCAGCTCTATTCGGAATGCGGCTACAACGCCGAAGACATTGCCAAGGAAGCACAAATTCTGATCAGGGATTATGTAAAGGCTCTTTAGTCTTGCAGGTGATAAATTCCTGATTTTTACATTCTTAAGCGAGAAATCCTTTTCGCTTTTTTCCTAATTTTAAAACCAGCCAAAAATCCAGTTTTATGAAGCAAGCAATCACTCTATCCCTACTATTGCTTTTTTGTATTTCCGCCATTTCCAAAAGCGGGAAAAGACTTTTTCTCAGATCCGGAGAAATAACCCCGGAAGAAAACTTTGAATCCCGATATCTCGCAACTTCAAGCAAGAAGGAAGCCTACTTTATCATGCAGTTCTCAAAATTGCCTGATGAGAAACAGAAGCAGGCCATCACTGCTACCGGGATCGCGATACTTGATTACTTACCGCAAGACGCATTCCTTGTTAGAATACCGGCGAACTATGCTTTTTCATCCCTTAATGGAATGGCGGTAAGCTCCGTACTTCCCTATCTCCCGGAATACAAGGCTTCTGATTACTACCTTCTCGATGTACCGGACTTCTGTGCAGAAGGTGAAGATAACATCAGGTTGAACGTGAATATCTTCGATGGTTTTTCTGAACAGAGTTTTTATCAAACGATGACCGGTCTCAAAGGAAGGGTCAATTGGAAGGCAGCCTCGGGGAATTACTATGAGGTGATCCTCCCGACTAAAAACAGGGAAGATCTCCTGAAAATTTCGGGTGTCAAGTGGGTTGAGTTCGGAGAGGCGGAACCCGTTCATGATGACATGCACGCCAGGACCTTGCACCGGGTTCACAACCTTCAAAATGGTATCGCTGGCAGAAACTATGATGGAACGGGAGTAAATGTTTCACTCGTCGATGATGCCTCTATTGCAAATCATATAGATCTCCAGGGCAGAATTACACAAGTAGGCAGTTTTGGAGGAAATGGAAGCCATGGAGACGGTACAGTTGGAATTGTTATGGGAGCAGGAAATCTTGACCCTGTACGGGGAGCCGGTATGGCTACCAATGTGACCATGAGGTACTATGATTATATCAGTCAAGCAAATTACCCGCACATTGCCGCAGCTGTTACCAACTACAACAATTTTGGAACCATTGCTACATCCAGTTCATACAGTGAATTCAATGGTTTTGGCGGGCAATACATTCAAACCTCTCATGATGTTGATGAGCAGGTTCGCTTAAATCCTTCCATCCAGCATGTGTTTTCAGCCGGAAACTCCTCGGGATCAAATTCTCCGACCTATAATTCCGGGGTTGGCGGTATTAATTGGGGAACGATCACAGGCGGAAGGAAGGCCGCAAAAAGCGTCATCGCGGTAGCTGCACTTGATTATGAAGATGTACTGGCGGGCTATAGCTCCAGAGGCCCCGCTGAGGATGGAAGGATTAAACCCGATATATCCTCTTATGGCAATGGTCAGATCTCGCTGGATAATGCTGCAAATACCTACCAGACCTTCGGTGGTACTTCTGCGGCCTGCCCAGGAATCACAGGAACCGTGGCTGTAATGTATCAGGCTTATCGCGAACATAATGCCGGAGTTGACCCCGATGCGGCTTTGATCAAGGCCATGCTCTTGAATTCAGCCGATGATCTCGGTAATCCTGGACCGGATTTTTATTTCGGTTGGGGAAGGGTGAATGCCCTGCGTGCTGTCAGGATCCTGGAAAACAACCAGTATATGTCCAGTACGATTTCGCTCGGGAATACCAATACGCATACCATTCCTGTCCCGGCCGGGGTTCAGGAGCTCAAGGTAATGGTTTATTGGAACGACTACGAAGGATCTGTCATTGCCAGTAAGGCCCTGGTCAACGATCTTGACATGGAACTGGAAACTCCGGGTTCTACGGTTTTTCTTCCCTGGACCCTGGATCACAGAGATCTGGTTAGCGCCCTGTCCGCAAATGCGGTCAGAGGAATCGATACCGTGAACAATGTGGAGCAGGTCACTTTGTCGGCTCCTGCAAGCGGGAACTACACTTTGCGTGTCAATGGCACAACTGTTCCACAGGGACCTCAAAGATATTTTGTGGTTTATGAGTATCGTTATGCTAAGCCTGAAATAACCTATCCGACCGGAGGCGAATCGTTCGTCCCGGGAGAGGTGGAATCGATAAGATGGAATGCCACGCCAACCGGAGGTACATTTGACCTTTCTTACAGCGTTGATAACGGATCAACCTGGTATGGCATTATCACCGGATTGCAAAACTCCCTACGCTCTTTTGATTGGCTTGTTCCGGATTCCGTTTCCGGGGATGCACTGATCAGAATTACAAACCAGGGCTTGTCGGATACATCAGATGCGAGTTTTTCGATCATTCAGGTTCCTTCGAACCTCAATGTGGCCTGGGCATGTACGGACTCAGTAAGGTTGTCCTGGGACAGCGTGGAAGGAGCAACTTCATACCAGGTATACAGACTGGGAGCTACGCATATGGATTCTGTTGGCACGGCCTATGGGACGACCAGCCTGGTGTTGAATGGGATTCCGTCGACGGGCACGGAATGGTTCTCGGTGCACGCCCAGGACATTGGAAATATGGTCGGTCGAAGGGCAGTGGCCATCGAGAAGGCCCCCGGAACATTTGGCTGCCCGGTGGCGATCGATGGGGCGATCACGAACATAATCTCCCCTGCGGGAGGTTCGGTTCCTGACTGTCACAGCTTTGATTCTATTCACGTGAAAGTTGAAGTGTCAAACACGGGAGTCAATCCCATTTCAAACTTCCAGCTAAGTTATCAGTTGAACAGTCTTCCCATTGTGACCGAAACCTATGTCGGTAGCATCAGTTCTTTTCAATCTGTTGAGTACGAGTTTTCCTCGATAATCAGTCTTTCAGGGAGTTCTGCAGACACATTGAGAGCCTGGATAACGGTTTCGGGAGACCTCCAGCCCTTCAATGATGAGCTGGTAAATGTAACCAGCCAGTATCCTTCTACGGTGATCACTCTCGGAGCTCCATGGGTAGAAACATTTGATCAGATGTCAACTTGCCCCACTACCAACAATTGCGGATTGACCAATTGCGTGTTATCAGGGGGCTGGAGAAATACGCCAAATGGGTTTGGTGATGACATTGACTTCAGGGTCGATGCCGGGACCACACCTTCAAACGGCACCGGGCCTTTCGGAGATCATACCACCGGTAACGGGAATTTTATCTACACGGAGGCTTCGTTTTGCTTTGATCAGGATGTATTGCTTGCATCTCCCTGTCTGGATCTTGGAGGAACCGTGGCACCCGAGTTAAGATTTTGGTACAATATGAGGGGACCTGATATGGGGGATCTGCACGTGGATCTTATTGTTGACGGCGATCTCGTGAGCGACATAACTCCCGTGATCTCAGGAGATCAGGGAACGGCTTGGCTGGAGAGAATAGTTGACCTCACCCCATATGCCGGAAGTATGGTCACCATTTTATTCCGCGGTACCACGGGACCTGATTTCACTTCTGATATCGCCCTAGATGATATTTCGGTTCGTGAAACATTTGTGTTTTCTCAGGATGTAACCATCCCCCAACTGACTTCCCCGTTTCTCAACATATTGGAGACCTGCATCATCCAGGATTCGATCGCGGTTGAGCTGGTCGTAGAAAATTCAGGAACCCTTCCTGTGGCCAACTTTACCGTTTATTATCAACTCGATAATCAGGCTCCTGCCTCAGAACCATATTTGTCTGTGCTGCCTGCCAGCAGTTCTGACACCATCCGGTTCAATAAAAGATTTGCGGTGCCTGCTTTGGGCTCGTATAATTTGAAAGTCTGGCACGATTATTCACTTGATCAGAACCTTGTCAATGATACCCTTAACCATCCGCTTACGGTAAATGCCAGTACGCCCGTGTCGACGCCGACTTTGTTCACCGTGGATGCCTTGGCCAATTGTCCAACCACTTTTAACTGCGGTGCAACCGTTTGTGGCTTGGGCAACAGCGGTTTTGTCAATGTCACCAACGGTGTCGGCGATGATCATGACTGGAGGGTAAACCAGGGGACAACGCCTTCAACCGGTACAGGCCCGGCCGGAGATCATACCAGCCCATCCGGGAATGGCAACTACCTATATCTTGAAGCGTCAAATGGCTGCAATTTTGCAACTGCCATTTTGGAAAGCCCCTGTTATGATCTGACGACGCTAGTTGATCCGAAACTTCTCATTTGGTATCATATGCTGGGTGCTGACATGGGTGAACTTCATTTGGATGTTGGGTTTGGTGGTGTATGGGTTGAAGACTTTGCTCCTCCATTGGTAGGTGCACAGGGAAATTCCTGGCAGCCATGGCTCATTGACCTTACATTTTTCTCCGGGGCCATCGTTAAATTTAGGATCAGAGGTATCACCGGACCGGATTTTGCCTCGGACATGGCTATTGATGATATAGAGGTTTATTCAGGGCAGGGTGCTCCTTTGGCTGGGTTTGACCTGCCTTCGACTACATGCCAAAACCTTCCGGTGGTGATCGCGGATAGCGCTTCAGGACAAAATATTAGCTATCTCTGGGATTTTGGCCCGGGGGCATCACCGGCTACCGCTAATACTCCGGGGCCGCATTTTGTGACTTTTTCTCAAAGCGGAAATATTACCGTGACACAGATCGTAACTAACCCGGCCGGTTCTGATACCCTGTTTCAGTCGATCTATGTGGATTCTCTTCCGACTGCCGATTTTACTTTTTCAGTATCGGGGGATACGGCCTACTTCACGAATGCCTCTCTGAATTTCAATAATCTCTTCTGGGATTTTGGAGATGGAAATACGAGCATGATGCCTAACCCGGTCCATGTGTATAATAGTATGGGAAATTATCTGGTTGAGCTCACAGCTGAAAACCAATGTGGGAATGACATGGAGTCTACTTCGGTTCTTGTTCTTAATACTTTGCCATCTCATGGCGGACTTGCAGGAAAAGTTAATCTCTATCCAAACCCTGTCCGTCAAAACATTGTTATGGAATGGTCTGGCAATAAATCGGGTAATGGATCCGTAAATATCCTGGACATTACCGGTAAGAACGTTGGTTTTCACCGGTTCATCTTTTCGAACGGTCAAAATGAGCAAGAATTTGACCTATCACAATTACCGGCCGGAACATATTTCCTAAGGGTGAATTTAGGAGAGGAACAAGGGACATTCAAGATTGAGAAACAGTAAACGGAGTTGACGAAGGGATTAAAGGAACTATTTGAAACATATAAGGCAAAGGCCGATGCCTTGCTGCAACAAAAGCAAATTGTTGTTGATCAGCTAAACCATGCGCTTCAAAAGCTTGCCGAGAAGAGCCCCAGAGCCAAAAATTTCTTCGACGATCTGAAGGATTTTATTCAGATGATCACTTTTTGGGTGGAAGGTAAATATGAAGATCTGCCATATAAATCGGCTGTATTGATCTTTGGTGCGATACTTTACTTCCTGAATCCATTTGACCTCATCCCGGATGTGATCCCCGGACTTGGCTTCACGGATGATGCTGCTGTCATAGGCTTTGTGGTCAAGTCGGTTTCCGATGACCTACAGAAATTTAGATTGTGGAAAAGGCAAATGGGACTGATCTGAATGGAAAACTTCAACAATCTGAAAGCAATGCTCGAAGAGGAGAAGGATTGGCCTCTTGAATATCTTTTTAAGTTCATTCTGAAATCCGGCAGAAAAGACGACCTTTTGAAGATCAGGGGTTTTTTCAAGACCAATGTCCATCTTTCTTTTCGGGAATCCTCAAAAGGGAATTATCAATCCGTGTCGATCAAGGCGATGATGGAAAATCCCGACGAAATTATTACGGTATACGAAAAGGCCTCCGAGATCGAAGGCCTTATGGTCATTTGATCTTATGGATCCCATTCATCCAAACGGTGAATGGATCATCCTTGACAAACCTCATGAGTCAGGGCTTGCGGCCCTGGGAGGAGATTTTTCTGCTGAATCTCTTTTTTGGGCCTATTCCAAGGGACTCTTCCCCTGGTACAGGTCTGGAGGGCTCATTCATTGGTTCAGTCCAGATCCAAGGTTTATTATCACGGCCAGCTCATTTAAGACCCCAAGAAGTTTGAGACCCCTGCTCAGGAGGGATGCCTTTGATTACCGAAGCAATTCTCACTTTGAAGAAGTAATGCAGCAGTGCAGGAAAGCCAAAAGACCGGATCAGGAATCCACATGGATACTTGAGGATATGATCCCTGGTTACCACGGCTTGGCTAACATGGGCTATGCTGAATCTGCCGAAACCTACCAAAACGGAGAACTTGTCGGAGGGCTTTACGGGGTAAGGATCAACAAAGCTTTTTCGGGAGAATCAATGTTTTCCAAAGTCAATGATTCCTCCAAGATCGCTTTTGCCAAATTTGCTATGGAGTTCTTTGATGCTGGTGGCCTCATCATTGATTGCCAAATGAAGTCCGACCTTTTCGAACGGTTTGGTGGCCATATGGTTTCCAGGGAGAGATTTGAAGTCCTATGGTTCAGGGCGTTGGATGGCCAATGACATTTTCTTGAATCCAGTGTTGCAGTTTTTCCTATTAGTCCCTGTGAGTGCCAACTTTTTACTGTTTCCCTGACCGGATGTTTTCCTTCACCATCCTTTTTGGCTGTTGGGGATTTTGCGTCATTTGCAAGCTCAAATGTTATTTCAAAGGACATTAAGTGAAAAGGAACTCCAAAGGGAGAAGCTGAAGGATTATCGCCGGGTGGTTATGGTTCAGATGGTCATTGTCGTCTTGGGTATGATCATGGCTGCCCTTTTTGACCCATCTGAAAAAACACTTGGCGGCTTATCGGCGAATCTGCTTTTTAGTTCTTTTGGCGTGGTCTATTCCTTCTTGCTCTGGGATCTTCTCAGGAATTTTACAAGAAGTCAATTATTGGTTAATCTGATTTTCTTCACTCTGATGCTTATTGTGTTTGTGGGCTTAATTGTCGAAAACCCCTTTGTCCAATTGATGGCCCCAAGCCTTAGAAGGCCGTTCCTTCTTGGTATCCATGGCTTGCTTTTTCCAATTGAGATCATTGTGATATCCTATACGGTGGTCGATGTGTTTGGTGGTAAATTCATGAGTTCGGAGAAACTTTGGGGTGCGGCTTGTGTTTTTCTGATGATCGGGATAACCTTTGCAAGCTTGTACGATTTGATCAATATTATCCGACCCGGAAGTCTGGGTGAAGATATTCCGCTTGGCTTGTCAAGCTATACCGAATGTATTTACTACAGTTTCAATGTCCTCGGCGGCCTGGATACGGCTTATCCTAATCCAACCAAACTGGTGAGGAATCTTGGGGTTATCGAGGCGGTTTGGGGAAATCTTTTTACCGTATTGATCATCGGCAAACTTCTTACCCTTCCTTCCAGATCGGAAGAATAATCAACAATTAGTGAGCGTCAGTACAATCATCAGGAAGTACAGGGAAGACCCTTTGGTCGGGAGTTTTGTCGAAAAGGTCAAAAACGGTGAGTCGATCAAGCTTTCAAATCTGACCGGAAGCCTTCCCTCGGTCATGGTATTGGCCGCTTCTCTTGAAAATGGAAGTGACCAAGTGGTGATCCTCAATGATACCGAGGAGGCCGGCTATTTTTTCGATGATGTCAAGCATCTGGGGGCCGACATGATACAGGTGTTGTATTTCCCGGCTTCTTATAAGCGCATATATGAGTTTGAAAAAACCGAGAATGCCAATGTGGTTTCAAGAGCAGAAGTCCTTACCTCCTTGAGATCGGAAAGGAGCGTTCCAAGGATAATTATCAGCTGCCCTGAGGCGATCACAGAAAAGGTGATCAACAAGAAAAACCTGATCGAAAATTCGGTTGAGATCAGGGTAGGGTCGGAGTTGGATCAGGGCTTTCTGATGGAGTTCCTCATCGAATATGGGTTTGAAAAAACGGATTTCGTTGTAGAACCTGGGCAGTTTTCCATTAGGGGTGGTATTATCGATATTTTCTCCTACTCGAGTGAGAAGCCCTATAGGATTGAGTTCTTTGGAGATACCATAGAGTCGATCCGTGACTTCAGCCCCGTGGATCAACTTTCGCAGGGCAAGCTGGATGTCATCAGTGTACTTCCAAACATCGGTACCGGCGATTTTATTGAAGAGAGGGTATCGATTTTTGAGTTCTTAAGCAGGGATACATGCATTTGGATCAAAGACCCTGATCTTGTCGTCTCTACTGCAGATAGCATACGCTCAAAAGCGGAAGAAGTTTATGGGGAATTTGAGAAGGCAAACCTCGAAGATCCAATTGTATTTGAACCCAAGGAGCTATTTAATACCGGAGAGGAACTCTCCGAACTATTTGATCCTTTTGGAAAGGTTTTTTTTGGTTTCTCCGGCTCTTCAAGCTCAAGAACCGAAATCAAATACACTTCCAAACCCCAACCCTCCTTCAATAAGAATTTTGAACTGATCAAGGAAGACCTTCAGAAATCACAAGCTGAAGGATTTGAATTGTTTATCGCTACCGACCAATTAGGTTCCATAGAAAGGCTCAATGAGATCTTTACCGAACTGGATCCAAACCTGGAGGTCAAAACCTTACTTCTTGGATTGAAGGAAGGCTTTATCGATCAAAACCTTAGGATCCTTTGCTACACAGAGCATCAGCTTTTTGAAAGGTTCTACAGGATGCGAGGGAAAACGAGATTTTCCAAATCCAAGGCTATTTCGGTCAATCAACTCCGCGAACTTGAGATCGGAGATTTCGTGACCCATATCGACTATGGGGTGGGTAGGTTTGTCGGTTTGGAGAAAAGGGAGGTCAACGGAAAGATCCAGGAGTCTATCCGCTTGATCTACAAAGACAATGACATCTTACTTGTCGGCATTCACGCACTTCACAAGATCTCAAAATACTCAGGGAAGGACGGAGAGCCTCCTTCGATCAGCAAGCTTGGGTCCCCTGAGTGGGAAAACAAAAAGAAACGGGCAAAGAGGAAAGTCAAGGATATCGCCAAGGACCTGATCGAACTTTATGCCAAGCGAAAAAAGAGCTTTGGATTCCAGTTCTCCACGGATTCCTATCTCCAGGCAGAGTTGGAAACGTCTTTCTTATATGAGGACACCCCTGATCAGGCTTCGGCTACCCTTGCGGTGAAAGAGGATATGGAGAATCCTCACCCTATGGACCGGCTCATCTGTGGCGATGTGGGCTTTGGGAAAACCGAAGTGGCCATCAGATCGGCTTTTAAGGCTGTGACCGATGGAAAACAGGTGGCTGTTCTGGTCCCGACAACCGTGCTTGCCCTTCAGCACTACAAGACCTTTCGGGATAGACTCAAAGATTTCCCGGTGGAAGTGGAATACTTAAATCGCTTTAGAAGTGCGGCCCAGATCAAAAGGATCGTAGCGAACCTTGAAGAGGGGAAAACGGATATCATCATCGGAACACATAGATTGGTTGGAAAGGATGTGAAGTTCAAGGACCTGGGACTTCTCATCATCGATGAAGAACAAAAATTCGGAGTCTCTACAAAAGAGAAGCTCAAGCACCTAAGGGTTAACGTTGATGTTCTGACACTTACCGCTACCCCAATTCCGAGAACGTTGCAGTTTTCCCTGATGGGTGCAAAGGATTTTTCAATTATCACCACTCCACCGCCAAACAGACAACCGGTGCAAACCGAGGTAATGGTTTTCAATGAGAAGGTGATCAGGGATGCTATCGCTCATGAGTTAGCAAGAGGAGGGCAGGTGTTTTTTGTTCACAATCGCATCAAGGATATTGATGAAATAGCCGGTATCGTTAAAAAACTGGTTCCTGAGGCTTCCATTTCCGTTGCCCATGGACAAATGGACGGAAAGATCCTTGAAAAAACAATGGTTGGATTTATCGAAGGGAAGTATGATATCCTTGTTTCCACCAATATCATTGAATCCGGACTGGATATCCCAAATGCCAATACCATCATCATCAACCAGGCACAGAATTTTGGATTATCGGATCTCCACCAAATGCGGGGCAGGGTAGGAAGGTCAAACAAGAAGGCATTTTGCTACTTCCTTACACCGCCGCTGACCGGTCTTTCCGGTGATTCAAGAAAAAGGTTGCAGACCCTGGCAGAGTATTCGGAGCTTGGCGACGGATATAAGGTGGCCATGAGAGATCTGGATATACGCGGTGCGGGGAACCTGCTCGGCGGTGAACAGAGTGGTTTCATCAATGACCTTGGGCTGGATACCTACCATAAGATCCTTGATGAAGCGGTTCAGGAGCTCAAGGAAACCGAGTTTCGCGATCTTTTTATGGGCCAGAACGAGAAGGTCGATTTTGTGAAGGACTGCAGCCTTGAGACAGATTGGGAGGTGCTGATCCCCGAAAACTATGTGGCCAACATTTCGGAAAGACTCAGGCTTTATACCAGGCTCGATAACCTCAAGGATCATTCAGAAGTAGACGGATTTTTGGAAGAGTTAAAGGACCGTTTTGGTCCTATACCAGGGGAGGTTGATGTTTTGATCCGCCTTCTCCAATTGAGATGGCTGGCGATGAAAATCGGTTTTCAAAAAATATCGATCAAAAACGGTCGTATGAAGTGCTATTTCCCCGAGAATTCTCCGGATTACTTCCAAGGAGAAATGTTTGGAAGGATCCTGAATTTCGTAAAGGAGCACCCCAAGAATTCGAGCCTTAAAGAGGTTAAGAAATCACTTTTTCTGGGGTTATCGGGAATTGAGAACGTTGATCAGGCCTATCGCACACTGGAGATAATCACTTCCGATTAGCCTGCTATCAGTAATATAATTTCTAACTTTAAAATCAACCAAATCAAATCTACCATGCTGAAAAAGATTCTTTACGGGTTTTTAGCCCTGATTGCCTTGATCGTTATCATCAGTCTTTTTTTACCGGGATCGGCCCATGTGGAAAGGTCAACGACCATCGATGCTCCGGTTGAAAGAGTGTTCGCATATGTGAACGACCTCGAAAAATGGGATGACTGGTCGCCCTGGTCTGAGAAAGATCCCGATATGGATGTTTCTTGGGGCGAGATTACCGAAGGAATGGGAGCTTCATATTGTTGGGAGGGAGATCCGGATCAAGTTGGGAAAGGATGCCTCGAGATCACCGAAGTTGTCGAAAACGAAAAGATCGTGAATAAGCTGGATTTCATGGAGCAGGGAACTGCCACGGGGAGCTATACTTTCTCTGAGGCTGATGGAAAAACAACCGTCACCTGGGGATTCGATACGGATGTATCAAGCCCACCGGTCGTTGGGAAATTCTTCGGAATGATGATGGATGGGTTTGTGGGACCCGATTTTGAAAAAGGTCTTGCTAACTTAAAGGCCTTGGCAGAAGCAGCACCTTCATATAGTATTGAAATTGGTGAATCCAACTTTGGACCCTACCACTATATCTACGTAAGACAAGTCACTACGGCTGAGAACCTAGCCCAAATGATGGCTGAATCTGCCGGAGCCATGACAGAGTTTGCTGCTGCCAATGGCATAGAGTCTGTTGGTACTCCCTTTTCACAGTACTATTCCTTCGGTGAGGAGATCGATTTTGCATTTTGTATCCCCGTAGCTGAAGAAGTCACTGTTGACGACGAGGTGGTCATGTATGCATTTCTTGAGGAAGGTGCTTGCATCAAGGGAGTTCACTTGGGCTCATATGATAATCTTGGAGGATCCTATGGTGAAATGGACAGGTACATGTCTGACAATGCTATGGAGAGTACCGGACCACCTATTGAGCATTATGTCACAGATCCAGGTGAAGAACCGGACCCCGCGAACTGGATCACACATATATATTATCCAATAGGATCCTGATTCTATATTGCCTCTACGGTAATATTCTCATGAATGATTTCTGACAAAAGGGGCAACTGCCCCTTTTCGTATTTATTGAACAGGGATTTCAGCTCAAAGCCATCTTCTGGCTGTGCCTTGTAGTTCTTGTAATCCTGGAAAAGGATACCGCCAATCCTTTTTTTGTTCATGGCCTCCCGGAATCTTATCCCTCCTCCATCGGTCGAATAGGAATAGGCAAGAAAGTCAATTTCGAAGGAACTGTTGTTGATCCAGTATACAAACACGTCCTCGAAATCCTTACCTCCGCCCTCTTCTTGAAAGCTAACCTGTACCAGTGAGTATTCTCGATCACCAAATTTTTGGATCCCAAGGTATTCTTTGTTGACTGCGGAATCATTGAGTCTATACGGAAGCAGGAAAAAGTAGATCACCGAATTGATGGAATTGGAGTATTTGCTTGCCCATTCCTCGCTGACCGTTACAGCCTCGTTATTGACGTGGCGTTTGAAACCCATATTACTCAATTCATCCCTGATGACCCCAAGGGTATCGTTCCATTCCCGGGAAAACCAATATTCTCCGCCAATTCGCTTTCTGGAATAGTGCCTATTGCGAAAGTCAAATTCTATTCTGCTTTGGTCGTAGATTTTTCCTCCATGAGCCTGGATTGCCTTGTCAACCAATTGTTGAGGATCGGTCGGTATGCTCTCCTTGCATGCAAGAAAAAGCGGGAGTATGAGAATCAAAAAGGTATATCGTTGATAACTGGGCCGGTATATTGACTGAATCATTCCTTTTAAAATTCTATTATTGCGAACCTCATTGATCAGGTTGGCATCTTTTGTCGGCCGTTTGGCACATGGATCTGTTTCACCCAACATCATTGTCATTCTATTTGGCGGTGGCACTATCGGTTTTTTCCGGCGTGTTTATGGTCCTTCGCGGGTACTTCGGAATTAAAGGAGGTTTTTCCCAGGTTTTGATCTACCTGCTCATCACCATTGGTTGGTTGGGCATCTCAGCTTATTCACCCAATTTTTATCAAATTGAAAGCCTCAGGGACTACCAGTTGACTGTATTGGCCGGTCTGGGTGTTCCCCTGCTGATCATGACGATACTGGTGTTTCTGAGTCCAAAAACCGTGAACCTTCTTCCTCAGAAGTGGCTCACATTTTTCCAGGTGTTAAGGATCTTGATCGAACTTTCCTATTATGGATTGTTCATTCGCGGGTTTCTTCCCCAGAAGCTCACGTTCATGGGCATGAATGTTGATCTCCTGATCGCCTTGTTTTCCCCCGTTGTCGCCATGTACTATTACTCGAATCATTCCCTGGGAAAATTCTATGCCTATTTGTACCATGTTGTCGGTTTGATCTCCCTGATATGGATCTGCTATCTTGGCTTTTACCCTCCCGGACATGAAGAGCAGGGTGTATTTGTCCTGGCTAATCCCCTTTGGTTTGAATACCCATGGATCTGGCACTGGACTTTTTTGATCCCTCTTTTTCTGATGGGCCATGCGTTGTCCATTTATCTTCTGATAAAAAACCCCAGCGGTGCAAGGAACCCTTAAGGAAAGCAAAGTCCTTTTACCATTAACCCTGCTGTTTTTTTTGTGGGGTTTTATGACAGTCCTGAATGATATTTTGATTCCGTTTCTGAAAGATCATTATGCTCTGGATTATTTCAGGTCCATGTTGGTTCAGACCTCTTTCTTCGGCTCCTATTTCGTCGGATCATTGATCTACTTCATCTATTCTTCCCTGTATCGGGATCCCATCAATACCATTGGGTACAAAAATGGGATCATCCTCGGTTTGCTCATCAGCGGGACGGGATGTGCTCTTTTTTGGCCTGCGGGGATCATGGATAGTTATCCTTTCTTCCTGTTTGCGCTCATGATCTTGGGATTTGGGTTTACCCTGCTCCAGATCGCCGCGAATCCTTTTGTTTCTATCATTGGTCCTGAAGAAAGTGCAGGCTCAAGGTTAAACCTTGCCCAGGGTTTTAATTCCTTGGGCACCATGCTTGGACCTCTTGTCGGGGGTGCAATTATATTCACCTATCTATCTGGCATTACAGCCATTTCCTATCCATACCTCGTTGCGGGATTGGTGTTTTTTCTGGTGGCTGTTCTGTTTTGGTTTCTCCCGATCCCCGGCTTTAAAAATGAAGAAAGGATTGAGAAGGGTCTTTCAGCATTACAATTTCCAAACCTTAAATGGGGTATCCTGGCAATCTTCTTTTATGTGGGAGCCGAAGTTGGGATCGGCAGCCTGATCATAAACCTCTTGGGTCTGGAAAAATTTGGAAATCTATCCGAGGAGCTGTCGAGTGATTACCTGAGCTTGTATTGGGGTGGTCTGATGATCGGAAGGTTTGGTGGCGCATATATTCAATCCAGTAGAGATAGCAGGATCAATATGGCCAAACTCTTCGGGGTTATGGCCGTGGCACTGGCGGTCGTGATGATCGCTAACCTTGTCAAGGGAGGTATAGGTACAGATGCTTTCCTTGGCTTTGCTGTAATGGTTCTTCTTTCGCTATTGGGATTTTATTTTGGACAAGGCAGAAGCAGAACTACTCTGATGCTCTTTTCGATGGCTATCGTGGTTCTTCTGCTGTTTTCAATGTTTTTAAGCGGCTCAATGGGGCTTTGGTGTTTGATCGGAATTGGCTTGTTCAATTCCATTATGTGGCCAAATATCTTTACCTCGGCGATTTCCGGATTGGGAAAATATACATCTCAGGGATCTTCCCTGCTGGTCATGGCTATCCTGGGTGGCGCTTTGATTCCGCCCTTGATGGGGTGGATTGCCGATGGACAAGGCCTTGTTCTATCATTGTTGGTGCCAGTTTTTTGCTACCTGTACATTATATGGTACTCTTCCAGGTCATACTGGGATAAAAAATAATGGAAATTGGATGTGATAGAATACGATGTTGAATTACTTTTGCACCCCTTAATGGTGGCTGTAGCTCAGCTGGTTAGAGTAGCGGTTTGTGGATCCGTTGGTCGTGGGTTCGAATCCCATCAGCCACCCATTTTCCTGCCCCTAAGAACTTGTTTTGGGCAGGAATTTTTGTTTGAACCCTGATGATTTGGGAAATAAGCTGAATAAGAAAATCGGTATCCTTGGTGGTGGACAGTTGGGGCGTATGCTTTTTGAAGCGTCAATCGATCTGGATGTTGAATTGCATTTCATGGACCCGGATCCTGCTGCCCCATGTGCAAATCTGGGAGCATCGTTCAGAGTTGGCGATATCAACGATAAGGACACCGTGGTTGAATTCGGCAAGAACCTCGATATAATCACCATTGAGATAGAAAGGGTCAGCAGAGCCGGCTTGGATCTGATGGAAAACCAAGGGAAAGAGGTTTATCCTTCTGCCAATCTGATCGGTATTGTCCAGAATAAAATCCTTCAGAAAGGTTTTTTTGAAGAACATGGCTTTCCTACGGCCCCTTTTAAGGTAGTTAAGAATTTGACTGAAATACGTGCTCTCAATCCGGATTTTCCTTTTGTAAATAAGATAGGAGAGGGTGGCTATGATGGGCGCGGAGTGTCGGTTATCAGATCTGATGGCGATATGAACCGCTGTTTCGATGCTCCGGGTATCATCGAGGAAATGGCGGATATCCAAAAAGAAATATCCGTTATCGTCGCAAGGAATAAGGATGGGGAGGTGACTTCCTTTCCAGCTGTGGAAATGGTTTTTGATCCCAGGGCCAATCTGGTGGACTTTCTGATCTCACCGGCCAGGGTAGATCGGAAAGTAGAAATCGAAACTGAAGCATTGGCAAATTCATTGGCTGAAAAAATGGATTTAGTGGGGATCATGGCCATCGAGATGTTTTTGCTGAATGATGGTAGGATCTGGATCAATGAAGTTGCACCCAGGCCTCATAATTCCGGGCATCAGAGCATAGAAGGGAACTATACATCGCAATACCAGCAGCATTTGAGAGCAATTCTGGATTTGCCATTAGGAAATACCGATACCATTTTGCCCTCCGCCATGGTCAATTTGCTGGGAGAAGAGGGATATGAAGGGGAGCCGATTTTTGAGGGAATGGATGAAATACTTGGTTTGAAAGGTGCATATGTTCACCTTTATGGGAAGAAAAGAACCAAACCATTTCGAAAAATGGGGCATGTCACCCTGGTGGATGAGGCCGAAGATCAATTGCCTGGGAAAGTTGAGATGGTTAAGAAGATCTTAAAAGTCAAATCATGAGCGATCCGTCTGTAGGAATTATCATGGGAAGCAAATCGGATCTCGAGGTCATGAACAAGGCCGCCGAAATCCTTGATCAACTCGGTGTCAGTTATGAGTTGGATATTGTTTCTGCCCATAGAACGCCCTCAAGAATGGCCGAATACGCTGAATCTGCCATCAAAAGGGGATTGAAGGTCATCATAGCGGGAGCCGGCGGCGCTGCTCATCTTCCGGGAATGGTTGCGTCTTATACGACTTTGCCGGTAATCGGGGTTCCCGTAAAATCAAGAAACAGCATTGATGGTTGGGATTCCATGCTGTCGATTCTTCAAATGCCCGCAGGCGTGCCGGTGGCAACGGTTGCACTCGACGGCTCTGAGAATGCCGGTATTCTGGCCGCCCAAATTGTTGCTTTGACGGACAAGGGCGTTTCGGCTGCACTGCTGGATTTCAAGGCCCAGCTCAGGAAAAAAGTCGAGGATTCGGCAAAAAGTTTAAAATCCGGAAATTGATTACCTTCCAGATTGGCACGGTTTTGGAAAAATGAATAATTGCTATTTTTGGTCAAACTCTGAAATATCTTAAAATGAAGAATTTTTTACTGTTCATATTCTGCTTGACACCCTTCCTTGTTTCCGCACAAGCGGAAATGACGGCCGTTGCCGAAACGGTTAAGATCCACGGACATCATGTTAAACTGGACGTCACCCTTTATGATAAGGGTGGTGCAAAATTCGTGGGGATAGATCTAAGTACAATTTATGATGTCGGTTGTGTCGCTGATACCGGCCTCATCCTTTACCTTGCCAATGGTGCCGAGGTGGATGGTATTTTGCAGGAAGGAGATAACACCTGTGGAAACATGATCGACAACAAAGAGAAATTCGGAGGAAAAGTTAACCGCCATGCGGAATACCATCTGATGTTCGCTCTTGATCCCGAGGATCTTGAAGACCTGAGAACATATCAGATCGAAGCTATCGATATCGAAGGTGAGCACATGACCATCGAAAGAAAAGCCTCGGACTTTCAGGAAATGTCGCGAGAACATTTCACGAATTACCTGATGGTAAACCTGAAAAAATAAATTGAAGCCCCGATATCGGGGCTTTTTTTATACCCTCTCTTTTGCCCGGAAATATCCCTGCAGAAGTTCCTGAACCACATCTTCTGCTGAGAGAATTTCGTTGATTTGACTGGATACCTGGCCTATTTCCAATTCTCCTTCCGACAGGTCTCCTTCGAACATTCCCTTTTTAGCCCTTCCTTTTCCGAGGAGATCCTTTAGTTCCTGAAGACTTGCTCCATTTTCCTTTGCGTTCTGAATTTGTTCGTAAAAATGGTTTTTGATCAACCTAACGGGAGTGATCTCTTTGAGTGTTAAGCGTGTGGAACCTTCGCCTGCCTTGACGATTTCATCCTTGAACGATGCATGTCCCGAGGATTCAAGAGTGGCAGCAAAGCGACTTCCCACCTGAACCGCTTCCGCCCCTAGAGCCATGGTAGCTAACATCGCTTTTCCCGATCCGATTCCTCCTGCCGCGATCAC
>JANQHS010000191.1 GCA_028282565.1 Cytophagales bacterium
GATGAAGAAGGGGATTTCGAGTTTTTCCAGGCACCTGAATTGAATTTGAATTAAGGAAAGCCCTTCGGGGCTTTTTTTGGTTTAGTCCTTCACCCAATTTGGGGTATTTGTTTGCTCAATAGTACATAGAGGGCTCCTTCTCGCTCTTTTTTTGCCATTTTTGATATTGGAAAAACTGTACATGAGAAAATTATTACTCCTATCCCCCTTTCTTCTAATTTCTTTTCTTTCCAACGCCCAAAGATTTAATTGGCTCAAGGTATATCAAAGCTCCGGATTTGCCTCTACAGCCAACCAAAAGGTCGCTTCAAATGGAAATCATGTTTATGTAGGTGGAGAGTTCTCAGGAACGGTCACTTTTGGTACCACCATTCTCACCGCCACTTCGCCAACAGGTCGAAACCTGTATCTGGCCAAATATGATACGCTGGGAAATTTGATCTGGGCCATCAAAGGCGGCTCAACCGGGACCAACTTTGATCAGATGAGGGGTTTGGATGTTGATGCCGACGGAAATGCATATGTAACCGGCTTATTCAGCCAGTCATGCCAATGGGGATCTCTCATACAAAACGGATTTTATATTTCCGTCACGAACGCAAGAGAGGGTTTCGTCGCAAAGATCAAAGCCAACGGATCGGCTGATTGGATCAAAACCTTTCATGATCCGAACTCGACTTTCGTAGGTTTTAATACTGTTGAATCGGTTCATACCGCAGGGGATAAGGTCATCGTCATAGGAGAATTATCCAATACCCTCCATTTCAATGGCTCTACCGTAATCGTAAGTAGCCCGCTAGCAAGTCAATCCGAGAATCTCTGGATAGGAAAATTCGATACAGCCGGCACCGTGCTCAGCGCTGATGTACCGATCTATGAGGACAATACCGGATTCAATTCTCTATTCTTCCATGATTTTGAACTGATCAACGAGGATGAATTCGTGGTCACAGGTGAATTCAACGGCTCCATACGATTCGGCCAGACCGTTCATAGTGCGAGCACTTTCACGCTATTTATCGCGAGGTTTTCCAATGTGGATAGCACGGATTGGGTGGTCAAGAGTACCACCGGAAACATAAACGCTTCCAGGATGGGATTGGGAAAAAACAACGAGGTGATCTTTACCGGCACCTATAGTTCTAACCTGGTATTGGGTGGAAAGTCTATCTCGACGACAAATTTCAATCAATGGTATGCAGGAAGCATCAGCTCGGCAGGAACGGTGCTCGAACTGAAAAACCTTGACATGGAAGGCTTCGGCATGTCCGACCTCGTCACTAACCAGAACAACGAAGCCTATATCACTGGGGCCTTCAGCGACAGTGTGGTCATCAATGGTGTCAAACGATTTTCTTATGGTAGCAATGACATGCTGATCGTGAAGCTGGATTCGGCACTGAATCCTCTTTGGTTTCAGACCGGAGGAGGAGGAAACACGGACGGAGGCATGAACATGTCCACCCTTCCTTCAGGAGATGTGCTGTTGCTAAGCAGTTATAGGGGTTTGGCCCAATTTGGAAGCGTCGTGCTCACAGGCTCACCAACATTTGCTCCGACATTTTTACTGACCAAACTTTCCGATTGCGGAGATTATAATGTCCCCTTGTTCTTTTCCGGTGACACATCATTTTGCGTTGGAGGCAATGTGAGGATCTTCACCCAGGCCCAGGGAAGTGAAAGCTTCCAATGGATGAAGGACAGTATTGTTCTGGCGGGCGAAGTCTTCAGGGATATTCTTGCCACCCAGGGTGGTAATTACCAGATCATCGTGAATGGATCCGGTTGTATAGATACCTCGAGATCTGTACTTGTCAGTGTTGGGACACCTCCCAACGTTTCCCTGGCATCTCTTGATAGTGTCTGTTTGGGAGACACCGCGGTCCAGTTGACGGGCGGGTTACCGCTTGGTGGTCATTACAGTGGTCTCGGTGTTTATTCTGACTCCATCTTCAACGCAAGTCTTGCCGGAATTGGAAACACACAGATCACATATACTTTCTCAAACGACGGATGCGCGGATTCTGTCACGCAGAACATTTTTGTAGAACCCAGCCCGACAGTGTTCTTTGCTCCCATCAATGATATTTGTCTGAATAGCGGACCACAAGTCCTGACAAACGCATTTCCCCCCGGAGGAACATTTTCCGGAAACGGTGTAAACGGAGGCGTTTTCTATCCGGATTCCGCAGGTGTGGGAACCCACCAGATCACCTATGTATTTACCAGCGCAAGCGGCTGTAGCAATTTTGACAATCAACCGATCACTGTTGATTCTCCTGATCCCATCGCCTTCGATTCAATAGCACCCGTTTGTCAGTTGGACTCAGCCATGATCCTGGATCAGGGCACCCCTGTCGGAGGGACTTATTTCGGACCCGGAGTCAATGGTGATCAATTCAACCCTCAGGGATTGGTTGCCGGAATTTACACTCTGGGATACATTGTGGACAACCAATGCGGCGTCGACACCATCTTTAGAGATGTAGAGGTGCAGGCCTCTCCTTCGGTTTCACTTTCTTCTTACCCGGATATCTGCTTAGACAATGGTCTTCTGAGTCTCGGCGGCGGAAATCCAAGCGGTGGGATCTACTCCGGGAACGGAGTGAGCGGATCTGACTTTGATCCTACAGTGGCGGGAGTAGGCAGCTCAACTGTTTATTATGAATTTACATCGGTCAATGGTTGCTCCTCCATTGATTCGTCGACCATCACCGTAAATCCTCTCCCATCGATCACCATCATTCAGGATACTGCTGTATGCGACGGGGACTCCATTCAGCTTTTTGCCGATGGTGGTCTTAACTACAATTGGAGCAACGGAATGAATGGCAGTCTCATCACGGTTTTGCCAAGTGCATTTACCTCTTACACTGTAACAGTGACCGATTCCAATTCCTGTTCGGATATCGCTTCGGTTGATGTAGATGTTTTCGCAAACCCGCTGGTAAGCATTTCCGGATCGGACTCGATCTGCTTTGGCCAATCCGCCAGCCTTCTGGCCATGGGTGCAGATTCTTATTTCTGGTCCACAGGCTCATTAAGTGACACTACAAATGTTAGTCCGGATAGCACCACGACTTATACCGTGACCGGAATTGACCTGAACGGCTGCGAATCTGATGCAAGCTGGGAGGTGGCTGTAAACCCACTTCCGATTGTTCAGCTTCCATCTCTGGGAGAACTCTGTGAAGACAATGGGCCGATAAGCCTTTCGGGCGGCCTGCCATTAGGCGGGACCTATTCAGGGCCCGGAGTCACAGCAGGGATCTTTGATCCTGCAGTCGCAGGTATTGGATCAACAGACATTGTTTATTCCTACACAGACAGTCAGGGTTGCCAGGATTCAACGACTAGCAATATTGTTGTGAATGCACTTCCGGTAGCCCAGGCTTCTTCCGATGCTGCTATCTGTATCGGAGATACCATTGCCTTAAGTGCAACAGGAGGTAATAGCTATAACTGGAGCAATGGAATGAGCGGAGCCTCAATTTTGGTTGATCCCTCAATATCAACAACTTATCTTGTTACTGTAACCGACTCAAACTCCTGCTCGGATATCGATTCTGTAAGGATCACGGTGAATGCGCTGCCGGTCATCAACGTCAGCCATCCTGCAAGCATTTGTTTTGGAGATACGGCTCTTGCCATGGCAAGCGGAGCGCTTAGCTATTCTTGGTCTACCGGGCAATTTGGAGATTCAACCCTCCTCTCACCCTCAGTATCCAGTTCGTATACGGTAACCGGAACAGACCTGAACGGCTGCTCAAACTCATCGGCATTCAGTATCAATGTAAACGCATTGCCAAATGTTGTCTTTTCTCCTCTTGCGGCGATTTGTGAGGATGCTTCGGCCTTTACTCTTTCTAGTGCAACTCCTTCGGGTGGGATCTACAGCGGTCCTGGCGTGAGCACAGGAAGTTTTGATCCGGCCCTGACCGGAAGCGGAAGTTGGTCCATCACTTATCGGTACATCGACGCCAACGGATGCATCAATTCGGATACAGCCACACAGGTCGTAAACACTCTACCTGTCATCACCCTTTCTTCGGACACTTCTATCTGTTTTGGTGAATCCTTAACATTAAACGCTACCGGAGGAATCGCTTATTCCTGGAGCAATGGAATGAGTGGCAGTTCCATCACTGTCACCCCATCCACAAGTACGCAATATTCAGTGACGGTTGTAGATGCAAATTCCTGCTCCGATTCGGATACCATGGATGTGGTGGTCAATGCAAACCCGATCGTTAGCATAACAGGAACAGACACCATCTGTGCTGGAAACAGCACTGTTCTGAATGCTTCCGGAGCCCAGAACTATCTTTGGTCTAACTCAGATACGACTCAGTCTACAAGTGTCGCACCATTGAGCACGTCTTCGTTCACCGTCACAGGAATGGACATGAACGGCTGTACCGATTCCGCTACCTTCACGGTAAATGTGAATGCCGCTCCCAACGTGAGCTTAGGAAGCTTGCCAAGCATCTGCATCGACAATGCACCGATCAACCTCAGCGGAGGGTTACCGGCAGGAGGTTCCTATTCTGGCCTTGGGGTGAGTATGGGAGCATTTGATCCCCAAATTGCCGGTGCCGGCACGACGACCATCTTCTATGCCTGGGCTGATTCGATCGGTTGTTCGGGATTGGATTCTTCATCCATAACGGTGAATACTTTACCCACCGTAAGCGTGACACCTGATTCATCATCTGTATGTGTCGGTGACAGCGTTTCCATAAACGCCGCCGGAGCCAACACATACACCTGGAACAATGGACTGAGCGGCTCAACCATCTCATTGTTACCGAACAGCGATTCGACCATAATCGTTGTGGGAACCGATCTAAACATGTGTTCGAACAGCGATACCGCATTCATTGAGTTGCTGGATTTTCCGGTGTTGACGGTCTCGCCGGACACTTTCATCTGCCGGGGTTCGTCCGTTCTGTTAACAGCCTTTTCAAGTACCGGAAATTATGCCTGGAGCACTGGTTCAAGCAATGACAGCGTATTGGTCACAGTTAATGGTCCAACAACGGTTACGGTTACGTCCTCCACAAATAACCAGTGTTTTGTTACAGACACCATCAACCTGAGTGCGCTGGCCTTGCCAATAGTCGATCTGGGAATCGACTCAATGATATTGAACAACTGCTCGGACAGTTTCTATGTCTTTAATGCCGGGCCGGGTTACAATTCCTACTTATGGCAAAATCAGAGTATGGATACAAGTTACCAGGCCAATTTCTTCCCCGGACTGGTAGGGACAACTGAGTATATCTGGATCAGGGTCTCAGATTCAAACAATTGTTTCGGATATGATAGTGTGCTTATCTCCTATGAAGTATGTACTAACATAAAGGATGGACTGAGCACAGGATTTGATATAGGATTGTATCCAAATCCCAATACCGGAGTCTTCACCCTTTCGGTTTCCGACATCCCAGGTAAAAAGGCTCAGATCAAAGTTTATGATCAATTGGGTAAGCAGATGTATTCTGTAGAATTGGATGGTTTTGCGCAAAACATCGAGCAGGATTTTGATCTTCAATTTCTGCCATCGGGCGTATACCAACTTCAGATCACATCAGGCAAGGAGCAAAAGATCCTCCCCTTTATCAGGAAATAGCAATTGAATTCAGAGTGGATTGCACTTGGTTTTCATTCCTTTAGTAGGTTTGAAGCCTCAACGGTATGGATATGAAGAGGACTATTGCAATCTTATTTTTTTTCGTTCCGCTCATCGCTTTTTCGCAGGTGGAGCCAGGGCCGGAGATCTCTGTTATGAGTGGCTATATGTGGGGCGGTAAATTGACAACTGTGAACGGGGACCTGAAAATCGAAGATGGAGCCAACCTGACGGTTGCGCTTGATGTTCCGCTGGCCAGTGGAATTACAGGTGAATTGATCTATACCCGTTTGGATTCTGAACTGAGTTTCAAGGGCAGAGATCAGAACGGTCGTTTCGTGGATACCACCTTTTACGATATGAGTACCAACTACATCCAATTGGGAGGGATGAGGGCGGTTGAGACTGGCACCAACCTGGTGCCGTTCGGGATCTTCGCGATTGGAGCGACGATATTCAGCCCCAAATCAAGTACCGCCAACGATGAGTGGGCGCTTTCGTTCGCTTTGGGTGCCGGATTAAAGTATTACTTATCGGACCGCATCGGGTTGAGATTGGACGGAAGGTTCTTATTTCCGGTATATCTGACCGGAGGAGGATTCTTTTGTGGCACCGGAGGCTGCGGAGCAGGCATTGGCTCTTCCCCTGTTGTTCTTCAGGGGTTCATCGACGGAGGTGTCATTTTGAAATTGGGAAGCTAGCAAATGGAACTAATACTAAGCATACACAAGATCTCAGCAGGTCTGTTTCTACTGACCTATTTGGTCAAGGGCGTCATTATTTTTTCGAAAAATGATCCCTTTAAGCAAAAGTCCTTCAAACTGATCAAGATGCCTGAAATGGTGATCTCAGCCACCTTTCTGATCACCGGGTTATACCTGCTCTTTTCGATTGGAGAACCTCCTGCATATCTGTATGGAAAACTCCTGTTGGTTGTATTGGCAATTCCGCTAGCGGTCATCGGGCAGAAGAGATCAAAGCCTCTATTCCTTTGGATATCCATATTGATCATTGTATATGTTTTCGGAGCATCGGAGACCGGAAGCCTGACCTTCAAAAAAGAGAAGATCGAAATGCTTGCCGATGACGGAAGCGGTGAGAATTATGAATTGCTCAATATTGGCAGCCATGTTTATGGTGAAAATTGCCTGAGATGTCATGGAAGGAATGGAGATCTCGAAAGATACGGTGCCAAAAAACTAATCGAATCAACCCTGAGTCCTGAAAAAAGAAGATCCATTATCCTGGAAGGAAAGGGCAATATGCCGGGATTTTCAAAAAAACTTGATCAAAAAGAACTGGAAAGTCTTGAACTATTTCTCGACAAGTACTATTCACAATAATTTCCAGCTTGAACGTTTGTCCATCAGGACTCCAATAATTGCTAAATTCGCGACTTAATTTTTCTAGAAATGACTGATTACAGGAGATTTAACAACCTTGCCGGATGGGTAGTGTTTTTTATAAGCTTGATCGTCTATACCATGACGGTGGAGAGGACTTCAAGTTTTTGGGATTGTGGTGAGTTTATCTCCGTATCCTACAAGCTCATGGTTCCCCACCCTCCCGGGGCCCCGTTTTATCTTCTGATCGGAAGGATCTTTTCATTCTTCGCATTTGGAAATGAAATGCTGGTTGCCTTTATGATCAACATGTTGTCGGTTCTTTCCAGTGCTTTCACCGTCTTATTTACCTTTTGGACCATCACACTTCTTGGAGAGCGGCTTCTCGGTGTGGCAGATAAGGAAAAAGAAAGTCATCAATCCTGGTTGCTCATCATTTCGGGAGCCGTTGGTGCCCTAGCCCTGACCTTTTCGGATACATTTTGGTTTTCTGCTGGTGAGGCCGAGGTCTATGCCATGTCTTCATTGTTTACCGCCTTTGCCTTTTGGGCTGTGCTCCGCTGGGAGAGGATCGAGGATGAGGATCCCAAACGCGCAAACCGTTGGCTCCTGATGATCGCCTATTCTATGGGTCTTTCCACCGGTGTTCACCTCTTGAACTTGCTTGCGATTCCGGCGATTGGCCTGGTGGTCTATTTCAAAAAATTCAAACCTACCCTGGTCGGAGTTCTGGCCACTTTGGGCATCTCAGCCGGAGCCATTCTGATTGTTCTGGAATTGGTGATCAAAGGATTGCCATCGATCGGAAGGGCGTTTGAGATCTTCTTCGTGAATTCACTTAGCCTGCCCTTTGGATCGGGCGTTATTTTCTTCACCCTGCTTTTTGCCGCCGGTATAGTCTACGGGATCATGTATTCCGAGAAGAAAGCCAATGCCGTGCTCAATATGGCCTTGTTGTCATTTGTTTTCGTGGTCATTGGCTTCGCATCCTATGGTGTCATCGCGATCAGGTCAAATTACAACCCACCGATCAATGAGAATGCTCCAGATAACGTGGTAAGCTTCCTCAGATATCTTAAAAGGGAGCAATATGGGGATAGACCGCTTTTCAAGGGTCCATACTACGGAGCACAACCGGTCAGGACAGTGAACGGCGCCAAACTCTATCAAAAAACCGAGGAGGATTACCAGGTATACGATTACAAGATCAAGCAGGAATACAGACCGGAAGATGAGTTATTGTTCTGCCGGATCGCTGATCGAAGAGGTGACCGCGTTGACGCATATAAATCATGGATGGGCATCAAGGGTGATCGAAGACCCAATATGGGAAATAACATCTCCTTTCTTTGGAACTATCAACTGGGCTGGATGTACTGGAGATATTTCATGTGGAATTTTGCCGGTAGACAGAACGATGTCCAGGGCCATGGCAATTCCTATTACGGGAATTGGGAATCGGGGATTTCTTTTATTGATGAAATGCGGCTGGGAGATCAAAGTAAGGCCCCGACCTATCTGAAAGAAAACAAGGCCAAAAATCATTACTACCTGCTTCCGCTGCTTCTTGGAATTGCAGGACTGATCTTTCAATACCGATCGGATCGAAACCAATTTTGGACAGTTGCGGCACTGTTCTTCTTTACAGGGATCGCGATCATGCTATACCTGAATCAACCGCCCATTGAGCCCAGGGAAAGGGATTATACTTCCGTAGGCTCTTTCTACGCCTTCTGTATATGGATAGGCCTCGGGGTGATGTTCCTCTTCGACTTTTTCCGGCAAAGGATCAAGAACATCAATTATGCCCTGGCGGCAAGCGGAGCGATCGCCATGCTGATTCCTGTTTTGATGATGGCGGAGAATTGGGACGATCACGACAGGTCCAACCGCTACCATAGCGTTGACCAGGCAAGAAATCTGCTTTCCTCCTGTGCACCGAATGCGATCCTGTTTACCGGAGGTGATAATGATACATTCCCCTTATGGTATGTTCAGGAAGTCGAAGGCTACAGAACGGATGTTAGGGTCTGTGTCCTGAGTTATTTCAGTATCGATTGGTATATCGACCAGATGAGAAGGCAGGTTTATGAATCCGAGCCCTTCCCCATCGACTTTCCAAGAGATCAGTATCTGAGTGGAATTAATGATTATCTGCAATTCCTAAAGGATGATCGTTACAAAAACGGTGTCGATCTGGACAAGTTTCTGACTGCGGTTAAAACCAACAGCCCGGCTGTCAACAGGCAATTGCAAGGCGGTGGTTCGATCAATGTCATTCCGACCAAAAAACTGATCATGAATATCAACAAGGCCGGAATACAGAAGGCTCAAAGCTCCGGCAATACCTTCATGCCGGAAGATTGGTACTCGGAAATTCCTGAAAGAATGGCCTGGAATATCAAGGGCAACCACATTCTAAAAAGCGATCTGATGATACTCGACATCATCAACAACAACAATAAGAACGGATGGACAAGGCCGGTCTACTTTAACAGCACCTCTTTGATCACTTCAAAACTCGATCTGAGAGAGTGGGTCGCACTGGAAGGAATGGCCTATAGGCTGATCCCTGTCAGTACTCCAAAAAGGCAGGATGGCCGTGTAAACCGGGAATTGATGTATACCAACATGATGGAAAAATTTGCCTTCCGTTCCATGGATGATCCCAGCGTTTATTACAACGAGGAGTACGAAAAATTCGCTTTGAATTCCAGGAGGAACTTCTATCGGCTTGCAGAATCATTGGTCTCCAATGGCGATACCGCCAGAGCAAAGGAGGTGGTAACATACTGTCTTGAAACCTTGCCAAATGACGTTTTTCCCTTTGACATCTACACGGCACAAAACCTGAACCTGATCTTTCAACTACTGGGCAACGAAGCAGGACTTGAGGTTGCTAAGCTATGCGGCGACAGAGCTCAGGAAAGTGTTCCCTATTTCATAACAGACCGGAACTCCTCGGCCAGCAGGGAGTACCAAAGTTTCCTTTACACCCTAAACATGGTGCGTATTGCACTTCAAAGGAATGGATACACCGATGAGGCCACGGAATATGAGCAGGCCATAAATGCCTTTAGTCAGCCCGGGGCTTAAATT
>JANQHS010000019.1 GCA_028282565.1 Cytophagales bacterium
TTACAGGACACTTTCCCCAATCGTCTATATCGACGTAAAAGATAGCGGCGTCATGCTGACGATGCGTTTTCTGGTCCAACCCAGGAAGAGAAGGTCGGCTGAAGACCTGATCTGGAGAGACATTCTTGATGAATTTTCAAAGCATCAGGACATCGATTTCGCCTACCCAACACAGCGGATCTACTACAATGCCACCGAAGGCAAAGATGAACTTAGAAAGACCTTTCCCGAGAAGGATAATCCACTGGATCCTTAATTGCCTGGCGGCATGGCCATAGATGCCGCGCGTTAAGACCAGGCTTTCAACTATTGATAGGCTGCTCCCATCCGGATGGTAAGATTTTCGATCAGCGTTGGTCGACCAACTCGATGTGGAGCTCCATTCCCGGGACATAAAATTTCACCACGGTCCTGGGAGTCTCCTTACGGATCCATATTTTGTTATCCGGCATGACTCCATCGGCCTTGAGCCATACCACATCGCAGTCAAAGGTTCCTAAAGCTGTACTTACCCACTCCTCGCCCACCAAACTGATCCAACCTCCAGAGATATTCATGCTGGTAGGAACCAGGGCATTCAGGTAGAGCGTATCGTCTTTTTTTAACTGAAGCCCATGGAGCAGCATATAGATCTCTCCCCTGAAAACATCGTATTCATAGGCAGAATCAATTGGGAAATTCCGGATCGTGGTATCCTGGGTCAGCCTGTAGTTTCCCTTAGTCCTGCCACCTTCTTGGATCAAATCGATATCCAATGTGGCCTGAATGGTCTTCATATCGATCCAGGCTTGTTTCATAATAAATTCGGATGTATCAAAATGGTACTCAACGGTTTCATAAACCGAGCCATCGTCAAACTGTGATGTGTCTCTTACAACCAGGCGACCATTTTCAAAAGAGATGCCATAGATCATAGACCCCAGCTTGTTTCTCGTACCATCGAACATATGGTAGGTATTGACCACTTCCCTGATCTGGTTGAAATCCAACTGCCGACCCAGCCAGGTTTTCTCCTGGGCTTTAAGCTCATTAAATGAAAAAAGGAAAAAAAAGGTCAAAAAGAAGAGTAAGTTTTTCATCGGTCCGGTTCCAATTAGTGAATTCCATGGAAGATGAGCACCGGATCTTATTTCAAGGGCGAAATGACGACAACAAGGGGACGAAAAATGGGATTTGAGTCTTCGCAATCCACCTGGCTTTCGCCAAAAAATGGGAATCTCCAAGGTTCTTATGGACACTTTGGGGGTTTGAAAGCTCAGAAGATTCCCGTTGGGTGGATACAGCTCAGATCCCGAGCCGTATATGCTATGACCGTTTTTTGAGTCCTAACAAATTTTCCTCCGCCATCTGGTAGCCGTAATCGATGAGTTCTTTTGACCTTTCGAATTCCAATGTTCCGCATTTGTTCCTGGGAATGTTGATCAGGTAATCAGGCGGGTTTTCCAACATTTTCCTGTCCGCGATATTGTTCTGCATGGAGTTAAAGCATTGATCGGCGATGTAAAGCATATCCCATTCTTCTTCCTTTTTGGACCTAAGGGGTCTGATGCTGGCCACAAACTCATCAAATTGTTTTTGAAATTCGCTTTTCTCAGTATCCTGCTTTTTAGGTGCTTTCTCGGCTAATCCACCGAGGTTCACTGCGATCGTCAGGTCGGTTTCATCTTCCTTCACCGGCTCCAGGGGTGTAGGATTGAGTATGCCTCCATCGACCAGATATCGTCCATTCAGCTTGAAGGGTGTAAAGAACAAGGGAAGCGAAATTGAAGCTCTGACCGCCTCATAGATCGGCCCCTTCCGGATCCAGACTTCCTTCTCTTGGGCAATATCCGCTGCCACCGCCGTGTATTTGATCGGCAGGTCTTCAATATGTTTCTCTCCAATGATATGCTTAAGCTCCTTCAGTACTGTTTTGCCTCCAACAAGGCCACTACCTGAAAAGACAAAATCCAACATTGAGAACACATCCGTTCTGTTGAAATTCTGAAGGAAAGAGACGAACTCCTCCATTTGGCCGGTCGCATAAACCCCTCCGATCAGGGCACCAATTGAACAGCCGGAGATTGACTTGATCTGAATCCCCTGTTCTTCAAGCCAGCGAATAACCCCGACATGAGCCATTCCCCTTGCCCCGCCACTGCCCAGTACCAATGATGCTGTTTTCATATGCAATTTTTTGCAATATCGAATCTTAGCCTTTCATTCCAAAAACAGTATAACGAATCCCATTTTCGTTGAAACCGATTGCATAAAGAGTCTAGAATTGTATTCCGGCAATTCAGCAAGCCGAAAGCCGATGCTTAGGAAACAATGGCAAACCCTGGGATACTATGAATAGCATTTATATCCATTCGTAATGAGCAAAATAATCAAACCACAACTGGATGAGAGGTGCAGGAAACTCTAATGAACGCATTGTATGACACGCGCAAAGGCACAATGAATGGCTTAAAACCATGAAAACGGTGAAACCTATGATGTTTTTTGACAAGCGTACAGCAAACCTGTATCAACTGAATGTCTTGTCTTTTGGAAAATAGGATGCCGACTTTGAATCCTTATGGAATGCCGCTTTATTTTGGTGCCGGCCAATTTACTTTTCAATTGACAAAACCGGATTCCAAAATTTCACGGCTGATCTCCCTGCTTATGGGACTGACTATGATCGGAACACTTCTGGAACTGCTGTTTATCGAACACCATGAAAGCTGGTCACAGAGTATTCCGGTTGTCCTGATCGGATTGTCTGGAATTTCCTTTCTGATCCTGTTTTTTTGGCAAAGTGTTTGGATAAAAAGGACATTTCTAATCCTCATGGCCGCTTGCTTTTTCAGCGGTTTCCTTGGCATTTACTTCCATTTATTGGCGAACTATGAATTCGAATTGGAAATTCACCCGAACCAGAGTGGTTGGCCCCTCTTCAAGGAAATGTTATCGGGAGCCCTTCCTGCCCTGGCGCCAGGCAGCATGATCGGCATCGCCATAATGGGTTACATTTTTTACCTGCTGAACAATTTGAAACAACAATCCAATGAAAATCAATAGAATCACCTACACAAATATCTTCGCATTGATCCTGGCCTTTTTCCTATTTAGCTGTGGGTCCGGAGCAAATGAGAATCTTAATGAAGAGCAAACCGAAGCCTCAGATCCGAATGAAGAGAACCAGAGCACTGAATTGTTACCCTTCCTGAATTTTAACCTGGCCGGTGAGGATGAATTAATGAGATTACCTGGCATGAACCAGGAGCTGGCATCAACGGTGATCGAGGAACGACCCTATCTGGATATGAAGGCTTTGCACTCCCTACTTTCGGAGTATATGGATGATGAAATGTTGAATGCAATTTATGCGGAGGCTTTCGTGCCTATGGATCTCAATACAACCCCAAAAGATGACTTCAAACTGATTCCCGGTGTAGGAGATCGTATGGCTCATGAGTTTGACGAATACAGACCCTATACCGGCATTGAACAATTCAGGCGAGAGATCGGGAAATATGTCGAGGAAACAGAGGTGGCAAGATATGAGCAATATGTCTTTGTTCCGGTTGAACTAAACTCGGGTTCCAAGGAGGAGATCCTGTCAATTCCGGGCGTTGGTGAAAGAATGCTACATGAATTTGAGGAATACAGACCATACACCAGTATGGAGCAGTTCAGAAAGGAGATCGGAAAATATGTCGATGATGATGAGTTGGCCCGACTGGAGAGATATGTTTATCTGAAAAAGTAGCACTCCTATTTAGGCTATGGATTCACTTTTGACTTAGTTCTTCTTGAGTCCTTAAAGTACTTGGCTCCGATAGGCAACTGCCCGGCTTTTCAACCGGCGCATTTCTTTTTTTGGGATATTTGCAGTACCAAGAACCTGTATTCCTGATCCATGCCAAAGTTCATCTTTCCCCTGATCATTCTGTTGCTGATCAACCTGTCTTGCGCCAAGAATGAGTCAGATGTTGTACCCACAACTCCGGGTGATACAACCGGCACACCGAACGATTCCATTCCCACAACTCCGGAAAGTCCGCCCAGAAAATTATTGCAAGTGATCATTACCTATAATGATACGGCCATTTCGCAGATCTACTATGATACCCTGGATTATACCTACCAGGGGAATCTATTGATCAAAGAAACGGTGAGCGGAGATGGACCAAGGGATAACATGAACATTGAATACAGCTATGATGCCAATGAAAGGCCGGTTTACCAAAGAATGAACAATGTTCCTCACACTTGGCCCTTTTTCATCATTACGGAGGTTGATTGGAACTCAAATCCTATTGAAGCTTATCGTTTTCAGGAAAAAGTACTCACAGGCGATACTTCAAGGCAATTTTGGTTTTATATGACCTTGGATTCAACCCAGGCAATTATTCAATTCCCATCATCCGCAGAAGAAGAAAAGATCGAGTTGGATACCGGGGGAAATGTTTTCAGAAGGTTCTACACCTTATTTCAAAATCCAAGGGTTGAGGTTTATTCCTATAAAAGTCTTCCCAACCCTTATCACTCCTTGGCTGTTGCCGATATCCGCCCTTACACTGGCCCCCATTTGCTGGATAAAAAATGGATCGACGGGAATTTGGTTGAAGAGTTAAAAGACTTTGAACTTGACCCTGACGGCTATGTCATCACTGCGATATATGAGCTCAACGGATTTCCCACCGAGTTTCAATATTTCTATGAAGATCTCCCTTAGAAAAGGAGCTGGGCTTTTATAGTCGATGAGTGCCAATATTTAAAGGCTTTGGCTATCTTGAATCCTTGTAATAGGAAAGAACACTATGCCAAAACAAAGAGATTCGCGGAGGTCATTTCTTAAAAAGACGGGGCTCTCTACAGGCTTATTGAGTGCCTTTGGTTTACCCACCGTTTCATTGGGAAGTTCGCTTTCCCCTGATTCACAGACTCTCAAGCTAGCCGGTTACAATTATCCAAGGACCAGGGCCCTCTTCGAAAAAAAGGTCAAGATCCAGGGTATTGATTACGAAATTCAAAAAGACGGGATCAGCAACCTGAATACCAATATCATTGGCGGACCGCAGGATTATGATGTAACGGAGATTGGGCTGCACCCCTACCTGATCGCCTTCGTGAATGATGGATTCCGGGACTACCAACTCCTTCCCATTTTTCCCTTGAGGTTGTTTCGCCATAAGAGCATATTCATCAATCCCAAAAGTGGAATTCAAAAACCCGAAGACCTCAAAGGCAAACGTATAGGAACCGTTGGGTACAGCACCACTTCCCTCACATGGATCCGCGGCATGCTGAACGACGAATACGGAATAAGACCCACAGATGTTCAATGGGTGTTTCCTCAGGATGATTCATCAAAAAAATTCAGTGGCAAATCCTCAAGGCAGGAAAACGTACTTCCCGAGGGGCTGTCATATGAAAACGGACCGGAAGGGGTTTCTGAGTCCGAATTGTTGGTTCAAGGAAATATCGATGCCTTGTTCCATGCTGCTCAGCCTAAAGCCTTTGCCGAAGGAAATCCAAATGTGGTCCGGTTGTTTCCCGATTCAAGAAAAACAGAACAGGATTACTATACCAGGACCGGTATCTTTCCCATCATGCACGTTGTTGCAGTGAGACGCTCGCTACTGGAAAACTCGCCCGGATTGATCTCAGCCATTTTTCGAACCTACTCCGATGCCAAAGCCATGCACATGGATTATATGCACAAAATAGGATGGGCCTTCGAAACACTGCCATGGTTCGGTCAGGAATTGGAATCGACCGAAAAGGTCATGGGCAGAAATTTCTATTCCTATGGTTTTAAGGAAAACGAAAAGACTTTGCAGACCCTGCTAAGGTATTCTGCGGAACAGGGCCTCGCGAAAAAACAGGTTCCCGCATCAAGCCTGTTCCACCCGGATTCCCTGGCCTTAAAAGAATAGTGCTAATGAATTCCAAATCGCAGAGTTGATCATCAGGATCATTGCTCATGATCATACGAGCTGCGAGGAAGCCGGACTTATTCTACCTAAAGGCGAATTCCTCCTCATGTATGGATTTACTCTTTACGCCCATGCGCTTGAGTTCCCTGATCAGGGCGTCCTTTAGTTTTTCAGGACCGCAAATCAGAAACCCTTTCTTGTCAATATCCACCAGTCCCAGCTTCTCGATCGAAATATGCCCCTTTTTGGAAGATTCCCAGATCTCAAAAGAAAAGTTCAAATTCGAATCTTGCATTCTTTCCAATTCCTCAAGCCCTGCTGATCTCTCCATGGAAGAGACACACCAGATCAATCTAATCTTGGCGGAGATCTCGCTCCTGGCCAGTGAAAGAAAGGGTGTAATCCCGATTCCCCCGGCAATCCAGAGTTGATCCTTTTCCTTGATATACTTTGAGGCAAAATGCCCGTATGGCCCCTCCACATCAACTTCCTGACCTAGCTCCAGTTTTTCATTCAGCATTGAAGTATAATCACCAAGTTTTTTGACCGTGATCCTCAAATCCTTTTCCTCCGGCAAACTGGTAATTGTAAAAGGGTGCTGCTCTGATTTGGAAATATCCCTAAACCTAAAAAATGCGAATTGTCCTGCGAGAAATCCCAGTTCTTTTCCCATAGGCTTCATGGAGATCTGAACGATCTCGCTATCCCAATGGCTGATCCGGTCGACCACATATGAAAGTCGCTCATTGAAGAACCTGTACAGGAAGGCCCGGTAGATCCAGGCTCCAATTCCTATAAAAGCCATCCCGAACACGTAGACCCTGGTCAGGGGAAGTTCACGGATCAAACTGTTGACCATCAGTCCATGAGCAACGCCCATGCAGTAAAAGAAGCCCATCAATCTGTGAACATTAAGCCATTTGTTATAGGGTATTCTTTTCTTAAAGAAGGGCAATGCCGCGAGCAGAACCCCCAACAGGATCAGGATAAAGGCATAAAACCCCAGGGGTTTGCCTGGGTTAAACTCTACAAGATCTCTAGGGACGATCAAAAAATGGGCTAAAAGAAGGAAAACCGCAATCAACCCGGACCTGCGATGGATCATGTACATTTTATCCAACCCACCAAAGATATTCTCGACCCACCTGGCTCTGGTGGCCATCAGGAAGTTAAAGGCAAAAACCGTAACCACCCAAGAAGAGAAAACTTCGCCTAATATCCTGTGCACATTGAACCATGAGACATTGGTCATTTGACCAAAAAACAGGGTGTCAGACGAAGTTTCTACAAAACCCCCATGATAGAAATACAGATCGACGGTCCAGATGAAGAAATGGATCCCGATGATGATCGGGAAGTAGGTCTCCTGTTTGATAAATCTCATCGTCCTGCCGATTATTCTTCTGAGTAAAGTCCAAGCCAAAAAACGCCTGCCTCGTACAGCTCGAATCCGGCTATGGCTTCCTTGCTGAACGGCAGTTCATCGCATATTTTTTGCGCCTCATCCATACTGATAGCATTGACGAATACAACGAAGTCCTGGTCTTCATTGGGTGAGTAAGTACCTTCGATATCCAGATAAGCGTTTTCGAGAATTCCCCTTTTCCACAATGCCAAAATGCTGTCGTTTTGCGCCTGAAGGATCTTGTCTGCGCCTTTTATTTCATCAAGCGATCTTTCAGTGGTCCAGACACTTACAAAAGACTTCATTCCGGTCCTCTTCAGGTTAGGCTTTCTGCCCAACCAAAATTTCCCAACAGGATGCAATTCATAGGATGATAGTTCCTTTTTCACCACGGTGAGCTCATCCAGGATATTTCTGGCCTCTTGCTCATCATTGGCTCGCAGAAAAAAGGAAATATTCGGCAGGGGTTCAACAAGCTCAGAGGACTCATCGGTATCGAAGTAGACGTTTTCAACCCTTTCCTCCATCCATAGATTGTTGAGTTCCATAGAAATAGAGGGTAGGTTCTCCTGGATCAGATCCGGGTCCTCATTTTCCCAGGACCAGACCACCGCATAGGTCCTTAGACCAACTTTTGATAGATCAGGAGGCGATTTTTGAGTCTCAACGTCACCGCTTTCAACATTATCTGAAGTCTGTTCGGCACAGGAAATAAGTACTCCGAAAAGGAGCAGGATCACAGGGAATTTCATCGCAGAATCGAATTTTCCGCAAACCTATTCTTCCCTCATATTCTTTAATTGTATAAATCGGTCGTTTTGATTTTCAAACAGAGAGGTCGGGGTTTCCCCCGTATGCTTCCTTACCTCGCGGATGAAATGAGGCTGATCGAAGTAATTCTCCTCAGGAAAAAATTGCCCATCCCTGATCCGGAAATAAGACCGGTAGCATTTTTGAATATTGAGATATTTCTTCAAAGAAGGGCCGACGTGCTTGCCGAGATACCGGTTTATCTGCCGCTCAGACCAACTGATCTTATCGGAAACCTCGGACACCGTAATATCTCCCTTCTTCTGATACAGCAGATCCGAAAGATCTCTCTTCCTCTGATCCATTGCTTTCAGAGGCCTGATCTTCAACAACTCGGCTTGCCACCTTTCGACCACAGTAGACAAAGATGCATAGTCAAAACTCCCGATATTTAAATAGCTCTGCTCAAGGGGAATTGCAGAGTTGTACAAAGAAGCTATTTCGCGGCCGAGCAAATATTCAGGGGCCAGTATCTTAAACCTGCAGCCGAACGAACTGGCATTCGGCAATATGGAGAACTCCTTGGGTTCGGACCATATTCCTGTCAACAGGTAATTCCTGATCTCCCCTTCCTGATATATGATCACGATCTTAAAAAAACTATCCGGGAATATTTGCAGGACCTGGGGGGAATTGGTCAGATTCTCATGGGTCCAGAAAGAATGAACCAGATCCTGAAGTTCTTCCTTGGGTTTTAACTCCTGATATCGACTTTTTGTGTTCATACACGGTTATCAAATTTAATCGAAAATCAAACTACCCCGCCTCGGGGTCCTGACTTACCGAATAAACCTCTACCCTTGACTCCTTTCCTCTCAACTCCAGGGAGCCAATCCTTTCCTGAAAATATCCTTCCAGGTCCATTTTATCCATGACATCCGAGGAGATCAGAAAGTCTTTCCCAAATTCATTACACTTCCCCTGTATCCTCGCTGCGGTGTTGATGGGGTCACCATGGTAGGCGATCTCCCGTTTGTACTTTCCAACCTCTGACACCGTAACCCTTCCACCATGCAAGCCTGCTTTGAATTCGGGTTGAAGCCCATAGTTATCTTCATAATATCCGGACCTGCTTCTCAATGTTTTTCTATATTGAAAAAAGGCCTGTATACAGTTCTGTTTCTGGATACCATGCTCCAGATTCCAGGTCAGGATCACCTCATCTCCCACATACTGATATATTCCGGCCCGAAAATTCTCAACAACACCCAGGTCATTAAAGCAATCCTGGATCAATCTGCTATAACGGATATGTCCTAGCTTTTCTGCTATCGACGTGGAGCCCCTGAGATCCAAGAACATAAAGATCCTATCTTCTTCTTTCGGGTAATAAAACTGTCCTGTTATGATCTTCCACATGATCCCGGGGCCAAACATGAGCTTCACCTGTGAAAGCAGAAGCATGAATAACTCGACTGACAAGATGTAGAGATATATGGCAAAGCTTCCGGGCTCGAATACAAACTCCAAAAAACCCACTTTCACATCAAAAAATGTGGTCACCATGAAATATGCGAAGCAGATCAGAGAGGCCAAAAAAGCAAAAGCCAGGAATTTTCGGATCAGCACCATCCGCCATATCGACATTCGTTTATAAACCCTTTCTTCGCTGTAGATCTGTCCAATGCCGGATATAATGCCGAACAATGGCCCGAAAACCAGGGAAACAAGAATGGACCTGAGCACATCAAACTGAACGGAACCCATTTCTATAGTCCCTTCCCCTCTGACGATCGATAGGAATACGAAAGCAATGGCCCATCCTATGATATAATTCTTCAGAACCTGGAGCCTGCGCTTTGTTCTGTAGTTCATAGACCGTTGATCAGATTTGCCTTAATTGCACTGGAAATTGGTCTTAACATTACTTTTCCTGAATTTCCCGTTGAAAGTAGTCAAATTGATCGCTCCAATAAAAGATGGCAAGTCAATTCCACATTTTTGAAGTCTTTGGGATGATAATCCTCTTCGAGGCAAGTCTGTACTTTGTCTTCTTAATAGGACGCTTTAACAGTCTAAAAAACAGGATATTATCGTTCATCATCTTAACTATTATTTTAGCCATGATGAACCTTTTCGTTCGAGAGCAAATAGAACCGGAGATCCCTTATTTCTATTTTGAATCAGTCGCCCTGCTCGCCCCGTTACAATACCTCTATGTACTCTCCATTTCCAGGCCATCCTTTCAATTGGAAGTCAAGAACCTGTTCCACCTATTGGGATTTTTTCTGCTATTGGCCCTGAGGGTCCTTCTGCCAGACTCGGCTTCCGAACCACTGGTGTTTCAACGAGCCATTTCCATACCGCTTTTCCTGTACTGCTTTTCGTATTTGGCACTTTCCATTCGGACCCTGGGTTTTTTCGAAGCAACGGTATTGGCCAACCGCTCCGATGCACGGCTAAAGGATCTAAGATGGCTAAGAATAGAGATCCTAATTATCGGTGTGTATTTCTCCGCTTTGGCTGCAGAATCTTTGGGAATATTCATACCGCATGGATCCTGGTATGAAGTGGTGGTCTTTGTCTCGTTCCTGAGCATCCTGCTGCTGATCAATATTTTGATATTCAAAGGCTTAAACAGTCCGGAATTCCCGGATGGGGCCACTGAAAAAGAGCGTGAAATACTGGAGTCCGTCACAAAGAATTATCGTGGTTCCACTCTGAGCCAGGAGGTAAGCCTCTCCTACTTTGCAAAGGCCAGGTCTATAATTGAAGATGAGATGCTCTTCAAAGACTTCAATCTGACCCTAAGCAAACTTGCTGAAAAACTGGATCAGCAACCGGCAACCCTTTCCCGGGTGATCAATGAAAATTCAGGTCAGAATTTCAATGACTTTGTAAATGGGTTTAGGGTTAACGAAGCAAAAAAACTCCTTTCGACGAACAGGGACATATTGATCAAAGAAGTCATGTATGAAAGCGGATTTCAATCCACATCCACGTTCAATTCCAGCTTTAAAAAATTGACCGGGAAAAGTCCATCAGAGTTCAAGTCCCAGGTTTCGGAATAAACCCTGCCGGTTTTTTGATCGACTGTTCCTGAATCATAATTCCGGCATTCTGCCCGGCATCAATTGGCAAGTTTTGCTCAAAAAAACTATGAGCAAATCCATATATATCTGGTTTATCCTATTTCTAAGCACTCCTCTTTTTGGACAAACTTCTGTTACCCGGGTTTCGGGCCAGATGCTTCCGGGCAAGGCCTATCCCCTCCAGCTTTGGACTTATAACATTGCCCTGGACAAATACGAGTTGAATCGGGATCTGAAACTCACTCAGGACGGTGAATTCGATTTTACCATCCCTAAAACCCCCAATCTTCATAAACTCTGGTTGAATGGAAAGGGGTTGGTGTTCATCAATGATGGCGATTCGGAGATCGTGATCAACATAGACATGAAAAGCCAATCAGATCCTTTCGAGATCAATGGCTCGAAGGCGTCCAATCATTATCTGAATTATCTGAACGCAGTAGACAGTCTTCAGCGGGCACTGCTTTATCCCTTGGAACCCGAAATGAAGAAGGCTGAAAAACGCAAAGACGAAGTAGCGCTCAAAGAGGTCGAAAAAAAGTACCGGGAGAACATGATGGTGTTTGTTTCGACCCTTGAGCAAATGATCAATCAAATGGGTTCTTCGCTGGCCGTATTCGCTATAATCAGGAGTCTCGATTTCAACAAATATCTGCCACAGATCGAAGGCTTATATGCAAAATTCCAGAATGACCGCCCGGAATCAGATTTCACAAAGAAGTTAGGCGAAATGATCGACTCGGCAAAAAGAATCCAAATTGGTGCCGAAGCTCCTGATTTCGAATTGGCCGTATCCGGAAAAAATGCATCGCAACAATTGCTTGAGCTCAGGGGAAATTATGTTCTCATCGATTTTTGGGCTAGTTGGTGTTTGCCTTGCAGAAAAGAAAACAGGCTGATCAAGGAGAAATACCTGGACGGGGAACTGGGACAGATTAAGATCTGGAGCATTAGCATTGACGAAAATGTAGATAAATGGGAAAAGGCCTTGATCAAGGATGATCTGCCTTGGGATAATTCCTGGACCAGGGATGAAGAACTCATCTCTACCTACAAGGTGCTCAGTCTGCCTACAAATTTCCTGCTGGATCCTGAAGGAAAAATTATTGCCAAAAACTTGGGTTCAGAACAGTTAGCAGGATTCTTGGAATAGATGAGAAAGAACAATTAGTCTTTAGTAACGTGTCTTTAGAGTAATACAAAAAGTAGGCCTTTTATAAAGGTCTATTTTTTTTCCTACTGATCTCTCTTCCGATCCTTGCCCATTTTCCCGGATTCAGGAAGCTACCTGTACATGAACAATTTGATGCTCCCATGCCTCCCTTCCTTTTCAGGGCATAAAAAGTAAATCCCTCGTGGAAAAAGCTGAGTATCAATTGTTGCGGAGCCGTTATTCAACTCTATTGTCCCTCGGTAATTACCTGAAATATCCAAAAGCCTTAAAGATTCTAGGTTTATAGGATAGTTGTTCACTTTAATGACATGAGAAAGCAAGTCATAGGTCACATTTGGCAATTTTTCTTTGCCTTTCGGATTTTTCTCGGTAAGATCTAGTGTCAAGTTCATCAGGATCCTTCTCAATCTTCCGGGAACAGTTTCGGCGACATACATGGTATCTTCTGAAGCTGTGAAAGTGATCCCCAAAGGAGAATTGAAGCGGGCCTGATCGATTGGCCCATCTTGATACCCTATATTGCCTCCTGAAAATATGGTCGTATTTCCGTGATAATCAACCTTATATATTCCGTGATCCTGATTTGCAGCGCCATAAATACAGCTATCCTTTTCTCTCATGACCATATGTCCAAAATGAACCGGAAGGTTAACCCAAAGCTCAATTTCGAAGGTCTGGAGATCTACCTTGTAGAGCTTTTTTTGAGAATGGACCACCAATTCTCCTTCAAGATTCACGGTAACCGCCTGTGGCCTAAACAGCAATGAGGTATCGACTATTTTGGTGAGATCTCCTTGAGGGGTCAGTTTATGGATGCTACTTCCGTCAAAGCTTGGGCCTGCACCCCAATTGGTGATATAGAGGTTTTCCTGTTCATCCTTGGCAATTCCTGCAGGCCCGTCCAATCCCGAGGCAACGGAAGAAACCACACCGGTACTCAGAACCAGTTTTGAAATCGTACCGACGTCATAGTTGGTTATGAAAAAGACCGAATCGCCAATATCTTCGATGTCGATTGGCCCGAAGAATCCATTGGCGAAAAAGGGATCATATACCCCGCTTATGGGGTCGAATTTGCCTATCTCACGACCATTCACAAGGCCTCCGGAGCAGGTATAGATATTCCCGGAGGGGTCGCAGTGCAGGCCATCTGTGATCTTAGGATGAGTAGTTACGGTTTCGACGATCTGCCCATAGGCGGTGAGAACTGAAAGGAAAAACAGAGGAAAAAGTTTTGCCATGATTTTTAGATCAAAGCAAGGGCGGATCGGCATCAAAAAATTGTAAAAATGTCACCCTTAGACCTGCCACCTGATCAGGTGCTGCTCATTAAAAAACCGGGTCGGGCTTTTTCCAATGAGGGCGTAAAAATCATGAGTAAGGTGCGCCTGATCAAAATATCCGAAGCAATATGCCAATTCCGTCAGGCTCATTTTTGGATTTTCAAATTTCTTATCGACCAATGCCCTGATGCGGAAATTCTGGCTCATCTCTTTCAGGGACATTCCAAAATGCTTCTTCGAAAACCTGAACATATGTTGCCTGGACCAGCCAAACAGCTCTGAATAATCATTCACCTTGCCCAAACCTTGTGCGGAGAACAGATGATGAAACAATCTCTCGGATTCGGCTTCAGGCAAGCCTTGGCTTTTGATCCTTTGATCTACGAAATACCGAAGGGCCCGGGTTCTGATCTCAAATTGGCTGGAATGCCGGAGAGGAGTCAAATGCTCCACTTGCTCTTTCGTCAACTCATTGAAGGGAATGAATTGATCTGCTATGAATTCCGGGGGGATCCCAAACAATTGCTGCAAAGCCCAGGGATAGAGCTTGACGAAAAAAACCCTGATGTCGGGTAGGGAAACATCCACATAACCATTCAGAGGCCCCCATATTCCATTGGCCTCAGATGTCGATAGATTTCTGCCATCCCTTGACCATGAGAACTTCCTTTGATCATCGCTGATCCAGATCTCAGGAAAGGTATCTGAGATCATCCTTTTGGGTTGGAAATTCAATGCACTATCGCTGGAATCGATGATCCCATAGCTATGGATCAATCTCCTTGTGAAAGGTTCTTCTGGGGTGAAGCTTAGAAACATACTGAACTAGTAGCGAAACTATAGCATGTCCGGCAGAAATCTTGAAGTTATGCGGTCATGTTGAGACAGAATTACTCCGAGAGAGAATGAGCTCTTTGATCAGCAGGATCTCCACTTTCCCAAATGCCTTCAAGGATCGGTAAATACAAGTGCCTGGCAGGAGCTTATCAAAATGGGAAATCATTACTTAATTATTTTATTCACAATATTTATATAATTATTTGATATACAAATAATTATAAATCTAAAAATCTACAAACCAAATAATATTTGGTGGCCTATTCTTGCAGAAAATGCCTTCGAAAGGCAACTTGATCGAGGGTGAATTCCCTTTTTACCCTAACCCTTGATTGCTTGAGCTTTTCCTCATGTGTCGGTTTACCGGTAAGACTCAACATCTCTCCTTCCCTTTCCACAAGTACCTTCATGCTTTCCCCGGGTTCCGGATAATTATAGGTCCTCAAAACTCCCTCTTTCACTGTCTTCTCATTCACCGGAATCCCATTGACCTCATGGATGATATCTCCTTGCAGGAGTCCAAGATCATTTTCATCATCCGTAAAGATGAAATAATACTCTTCCCGGCTATCGTAATAGATATCTATACCATAGCTCAGGAGCTTGGTGCCTTTGGGAATGAAATCCCAACCAAGCATGTCAAAGTAGTCTTCATAGGGGATCATCTCCTTGCCCTGAACATAGCGATCGTAGAATTCACCGATCTCAGGATAGGAGTGCTTTACCAGAAGTTCTTTGAAGTCCTCATCCCGGAAGGATTTACCCTTGAGTTCATTGTTCATATCGATCATAACATCCAGGAGTCTAACCCTACCTTCACTCAGACGAATCAATTCTACATCCAATCCAAAGGCGATCAGCTTACCTCTTTGGTAGGCATTATCCACCTGCCTCATTTTTGAAGGGATATCAAAGACCCATTTAACTATGATGTTCTTGCCGCTCTTGGTCATACTTCGGGCTTTGCCTTTTTCATTGAATCGGATGGCATAACTCAAATCATTTCTCAGAGACCCTGAAAGCCCGTAAAGTGGCCGCATAAGGCTGTTGAAATAATCAGTCGCACCCTCATAAAGCCAAAGATGTCTCGACATATTCGGATCCGGGAAATTAAAAGGAACGATCCTGTCACTGTGCAAACTCAAAGGTGTAATGGTATGCAGATATTCATGAGGAACTACATTGTCCATTGATTTGAGGTCTTTGCCCCGGTTTCGATCTGACCAATAATAAACCGAAGAATTGTTATGCTCCAGGGCGGCTCCAAGGCCGATTTTCCCAAATAAGCCCTTCATACGGTCCCGGTCAACCAGCAGAAAAAGGAAATGGTAGTCCTCCTTTCTTTGAAATCCACAGAAGCTATCCATTGCATGCATCAGGAACTTGATCCGTTTCTGGGCCATTTCAGAAGTCACAAGATCCTTTTCAGAAACCACCGATATTCTGAAGGTATTGTCCTTAATTTTAAACGAGCTGGTGTCCGGCTTGGAATACATCATTGGCCGATCCACGAGATCATCGTAGGATGAGGCCTGGAACACATCCCTTTCTTTCCCCCTGCTCAGCACTGCCAATGAACCTGCTCCATAATGATCCTCAGAGTGATTAATAGTCACTTCCATCGGTTCATCCTGAAAGCCTTCAAAATATCCATTGACGGCATTGAAGTTCAGAAGAAAGGCCTCAGGTCCAAAAACGGTTCCCGCGCATCCCGAGGTAAACCTTCGAAAACCCTGATTGCTGATTGTCTGCTCCGCCAGATACTCAATGTAGCCCAATTCCTTTCCCTTTCCCCGAATCCGAAACCGACTCCCCTTCCTGCTTATATTCATTTTGCTTCCGTCGGTGGCTACAGCCTTCATTCCCTTGAAAAACAGCCTGTATCTGGCCTTCCAGTAGGTTCCGGGCACAATTTCCGGAGCAGCATAAACCCAATCCTTTAAACCTTTCGGAGGATAGACTTTTACCGGAATTCTGTCCTTCTCATGACCCGGAAGATCTACCTCCACCCTGGTTTGGGCATTAGACGCAAAGAATGATAGCAGAAGGAAAAAAACTAAAAGATGACTGGCTTTACTCATATAGACACAATTCTCCTAAAAGAGGATCAGGATATCAAATTCTCCCCAGCCTAATATGCTAGTGTGGGATCACCATTTTCTACAGATCTACTGGTGGCAGGAGAGATAGCTCCGCATCAAAGGCCTTTGGAAGGACATTATCAGGATCGGTAGATCAAATCCAGCCTGGGAGCTCCACTCACATAAAAGCAGCAAAACTCAACTTCCAATAGCTCTATTTTAGTGACATGAGATTATTCTTGCCGCTGATCTGTTGCCTTTCAATATTTGGAAACAGTACCCATGCTCAATATGTAGAGACGATAGTTAACCATCCCTGGATCATCGATGGACTATTTCTGCTAAATGATACGACCATATACACCACCCCGGGAGCCGGGAGGAACATCACGACCCTGGGCATAGCCAACCCCCGAAAGAACGGTGTCTTTGACCCGGATGGAGTCGATGGGTTTCTTGGAGCGATCAATGTCGCCCAATTCAATGACAGCATGTTGATCGTACCCTGCTTCGATGATAGAACGGTCAAACTTTACAATCAGAATACCGGCGTGGTCAGCAATGTTGCCAGTAATCTCGATGGTCCTGCAGGCGTGGCCATGGACCTGAAGGGTAATGCCTATATCGCCAATTATGGTGGCCCACCATCATATGCAGGAACCACCATCCACAAGATCCTTCCTTCAGGTACGGATTTCAATTTTATCGACACTTCGGATTTTTTCCAACCTCAGGCCATTGGCATCGATTCTATGGGGAATTTATATATGTGTAATTCGGGCGGTGGAAATATGTGGAAGATTGATACGGCCACAGGTGCATTTTCGTTGTTCACCAACATCATGGGGGCCCGTCTGGCGAATATCGCCTACCGAACAAAGGATAGCCTTTTCTATGTGACCTCCGATGATTTCAGTCATAAGATCTATCAGGTTGATTTGAACGGAAACGTGACTTTGTTCGCTGGCTCCACCCTTGGTGGAGTAGACGGGCCCCTAAGCCAGGCAACCTTTCAAAGACCCCTGGGTGTACATTTCAGCAAAACCGAAGATACCCTCTACCTCGCGGAAGGCGCCGGAAGACTGAGGCGAATTGTTTTAAATCCCCTGGTATCACCCAGCGGGATCAAGGATAATCGCTTTCCAAAACGAAAAGCCAGCATCCACCCGAATCCCATAGAACGCGATCTCATCGTTGAACTGGAAGGCTTTGAAAATGATCTCCCGACGTATGAGATATACGATACCCAAAACAATACTCTAGATAAAGCCGGATTGCATTCCGATACAAATGTCATTGATGTTTCACTTCTGGCACCGGGGATCTACTTTTTACATCTTGAGTCAAAGAACTACGAGCAGATACTCAAATTTGTGAGGAAATAAAAAAAGCCCGGAGTTACTCCGGGCTTTCCTTTTATTTTCGTCCTTGTTGGATCATCCTCCTTTGGATGCCAGAATATTGTTAATGGTATCAAGCTGAGGCTTGGCCACTCCTGGCTGCAACTCCTCTACCTTTTCAAAATAAGGCTTGGCTTTTTTTAAGTCCTCAACAGCTTCATCTTCCATAGCCTTACCCTCAGACTGGTAGGTTTTCAAATCCATATCCCTGGTCGCCTGTATCTTCTCAGCACCTCTGTTAAAGTAGAATGCGCCAATATTATAGTTGGCATCCAGATTATCAGGGTTCTTCTCTATAGCCATTCCATAGTACTTCATCGCATTCTCAGTATCTCCATTCTGATCATACAACTGTCCTAACCGGCTATAGTTACCATCATTTTCGGGGTCCGTTTCGATCGCTGATTGCAAATTTGCCATGGCTTCATCCAGCCTGTCGGCCTTCAGATAAATGTTGAATTCCGTTGTTTGGAGGTCTTTGACACCACCTGTCCATTTATCCACCACTTCGGTTTTATACTTCTCTTTCTCCGCTCCGGCAGGCATGCCACCATATTTCTTCTGAGCTGAAAGCATTTGCTTTTTGGCTACCGGCAGTCCTTTTTGGATCAATTCCAGGCCCTTATCATACTCTTCTTTGTCCGTATAATAGGCGGCCACCCTCACATAGGGATAAGGATCCTTTACGCCCTGCTGATAGATCATCTGCCCATAGTACTGAATGGCACGATCCATATCAGGCTTCCTTTCAGCAGCAAGACCGGCATTTAGCGAGGCATTTGAATCCGTAGGATTGATCAGCAGTACGATATCAAAGGCCTCCATGGCCCCGTCAAAGTTCCCGTCATTAATGAATGCGATACCCTGATTGAACATCATGGGATACACGGCGGCCTTTCCGCTTTGTGCCGGCCCCTTGTAATCTCCCCTTTTGGAGTCATCCAGCTTGATCGCAGTATTATAAGACTCTACGGCTATCTTTCCGGCTTCCATATAGGTCATCTCGATCTTGTCCTGAGGAACATTGAGATACTCTTTGTAGGTATCGCCTCGGTAGTTCCAGGTTTTTGACTTTCCCGAGGTTTTTTCATTTTCTATGGCCTTATCAATATTGTCCCGAGCCGTTTGAAGCTTCGCAACGGCCTTGTCGATCTCGCCGTTGGCCAGGTATTCCTTTGCCTCTTGCAATGCAAAGTGCGTATTGGTAATGGCTGAACTTTGCGCATAGGCCAAGTCACTGATAACCAAGCCAGTTGCGATCATTGAGAATAAAAAGATTGCCTTTTTCATTGTTGATTTATTGAACTGCAAATTAAGTTAAACAAATTCTATTCCGTCTTTTCTTCGGGACTGTTTTCTTCAGCCGGTTTTTCATCTGAAATCTCGATTGCCTCAACATCGATCTTGGCCACCGAACCGATCTGATCCTTCTCGTTAAGCCTGATCAGACGCACGCCCTGAGTTGCCCTTCCCTGTTGTCGAATGTCAGAGATTCCCATTCGGATCGTAATACCGGATTTGTTGATGATCATCAATTCATCCGTATCCGATACCTTAAGCAAGCCGACGAGAGGTCCGGTTTTGTCAGTCACTTGAAGGGTTTTCACCCCTTTGCCACCCCGGTTCGTGATCCTGTATTCCTCTATGGGAGAACGTTTCCCAAATCCCTTCTCGGAAACTACCAACAGAGAATCCTGAACGTTGTTGCTGGTCACAAGGCCTATAACCTCGTCCTTATCGTCATCGAGTTTGATCCCCCGCACACCTGCCGCAGTCCTTCCCATGGAACGAACATGTTCCTCATTGAACCGGATCGCCCTTCCTGATCTTACGCCCAGGATCACCTCAGAATTCCCATCGGTTAATCTTACATCCAGAAGATTATCACCCTCATTAATCGAAATGGCATTGATCCCATTCTGCCTTGGTCTTGAATAAGCTTCAAGCTGAGTCTTCTTCACCATGCCCCTTTTTGTACAAAATACCAGGTAATGGTTATTCACATAATCCTCGTCTTTCAGGCTTTTTGTATTGATGACAGCCCTGATCTTCTCTTCCGAGTTGATGTTGATGACATTCTGGATCGGTCTTCCCTTGGCGGTTTTGGACCCTTCAGGGATGGCATAAACCTTTACCCAGAACACCTTTCCTGTCTCGGTAAAGATCAAAAGGTAATTATGGGCGGTAGCGATGAAAAGGTGCTCAATGAAGTCCTCATCCTTGGAGGTTGCCCCTCGGCTACCGACTCCACCTCTGCCCTGGGTTCTGTATTCGGCCAAAGGAGTCCTTTTGATATAACCCTCATGGGTAATGGTGATCACCATAGCCTCATCCGGAATAATATCCTCGATGTCGATATCCCCTTCGGCATGTACGATATCGGTTCTTCTGTCATCACCATACTTCTGATCAACATCGTCGAGCTCTTCCTTGATGATGTCCATCCTGAGTTCCTTCTTTTCAAGGATCTCCTTGAGTTTCTTGATCAGGGCAACGATCTCATCGTATTCCTTCTTGATCTTGTCTCTTTCGAGCCCGGTAAGCCTTTGAAGCCTCATCTCCAGTATGGCCTTGGACTGGATCTCACTCAGCTTGAATTTTTTCATCAGGCCTTCCTGAGCGGTATCCGGATCTTTGGATTTCCTGATCATGTCAATGACCTCATCCAGGTTATCCAATGCGATCAGATAACCTTCAAGGACATGAGCCCTCTTCTCGGCTTCTTCAAGCTCATATTGGGTCCTTCTTGTCACCACATCATGGCGGTGCTCGATGAAGTGATGGATCAACTCCCTCAGATTGAGGGCTTTGGGTTTACCATTGACCAGAGCAATATTGTTGACCGAAAAACTGGTTTGGAGCGCGGTATACTTATAGAGGTTGTTCAGTACGATATTGGGAATGGAATCCTTTTTTAGTTCATAGACGATCCTTGTACCATCTCTGTCTGACTCATCCCGGATATCGGAGATCCCTTCAAGCTTTTTCTCATTGACCAACATCGCCGTCTTTTCGATCATCATGGCCTTGTTGACCTGGAATGGGATCTCGGTCACTACGATCTGCTCCTTACCCGATTTGGTTGTGACGATCTCGGCTTTTCCACGCATGACTATTCGACCACGACCGGTCTCGAATGCCGACTTCACACCTGAATATCCATAGATGATACCTCCCGTTGGAAAGTCCGGAGCGGTGATATGCTCCATAAGTCCGGGAACATCCATATCCGGATTGTCGATCATGGCCTTGACCCCATTGATCACCTCGCGAAGATTATGGGGCGGCATATTTGTAGCCATACCGACGGCGATCCCCGAAGCCCCGTTGACCAATAGATTTGGAACCTTGGCAGGAAGAACGGTTGGTTCTTCAAGCGAATCATCGAAGTTGAGTTGGAAATCGACAGTATTTTTTCGGATATCCCCAAGCATCTCTTCGGAGATCCTGTTCAGCCTTGCCTCCGTGTACCTCATGGCAGCCGGAGAATCACCGTCAACCGAACCGAAGTTACCCTGTCCATCCACCAGCGTATACCTTAGTGACCAATCCTGGGCCATCCTGACCATGGTGTCATATACGGAGGCATCGCCATGCGGATGGTATTTACCAAGAACCTCACCGACGATCCTAGCTGATTTCTTATACGACTTGTTGTAATTCACTCCAAGTTCCAGCATACCATATAAAACCCTGCGGTGTACGGGTTTCAGCCCATCTCTTACATCGGGAAGAGCTCTGCTCACAATTACCGACATGGAATAGTCGATGTAAGCCCCTCTCATTTCATCCTCAATAAAAATCGGGATGATGTTCGCTTCTTCAGCCATTTATCTCAAAAACGGTTTAAAATTTCAAATTATCACCAATCAAACCCATCGTCTTCGTCATCCTCATCATCGAAGAAAAAGGGATCCCTTTTCTC
>JANQHS010000206.1 GCA_028282565.1 Cytophagales bacterium
CACCTGCTAAATCATACCAGCGGCCTGGAGCGGGAGTACCTTAAAAGTGATCCACTTCCGGGAACGGAGTTTAGCACGCTGGATCTGGTGAAAGCGGTAAACCAGAATTCACGACTGCTTTTTAATCCTGGAGATTCCTTGGCATACAGCAATGCAGGATACGTACTGCTCGCCGGATTGATCGAAACGGTTACAAAAGAGCATTATCGGGATGCGTTGCAGGAAAGAATATTTACGCCCTTAGGCATGAATAATTCCGGATATGAGAGCTCCGAACAGGAAGTCATAGCAGATCTGGCAACGGGCTACCGTCTACGCTTAGGAACCTATGTGAATCCCAAGCCCGTTGGGGTATCCTCGATCCGCGGAAACGGAGGCATTTACTCAACTGTACGGGATCTGTTTGTTTTTGACCGGGCCCTGAGGAAAGGAAAGCTCATCTCTAAAGATTCTTATGAGTCGATGTTCGCAAAAACCTTCGAAAACACATCATTTGCAATGCAATGGCAGGTTTTCGACTCCGTCGATGGATATCCCCAAACGGACTACAAATACGCCATGGCCAGAGGAGCAAGTCCGACAGGGTTTAGAACACAGTGGTTGACCGAAGTCAATGGAGACTTCTCGATCTTCATATTATCAAACCTTGACTATTGCCCTAGAAGGGAAATCGCCGGCAACATACTCCAATTACTTTATGACAATGAGCTTGCTCTTCCCGAAAACTCTCTTGCCCAACAAGTGATTGAAATGCTCAACAATAAGGGAACCGAAAGCGCCATAGAATTCCTGACCCAACTTTATGAAACCAATAAGGAGGATGTTGAAATTGCCATAAATCAATTGATCGAACTGGGATTTCATCGCATAAGAGCGGGCAAACCAGGACCCTCAATAGATCTGTTCCTGGTTTCAAACGAGTTATTTCCCAACAATCCATCCATTATGACCTGTCTCTCATATGGCTACCTCAGTTCCGGTGAATTCGCAAAGTCAAGAGAATGGATAGACAAGGTCCTGGAAATCTCAACCGGAAACAGTGATACAGATGAGATCATAGAAGAACTTAAGTACTTTGGTTATTAGGCTTGCTACAATATATCGAGATGATGGATATTCTATTTCAGTTGAGAAACCAATAGAATCAGGCACCATACTTCAATGAAGTATTTCGAACATAGGGCATCATCTCCCAATAACCTCATTCTAAAGAGCTTCTATTGGCTTGATTGTGATGATATTAAACGTTGCCAATTTTTCTTGCCGGATGGTTACCCGGAGTTAATGGCAACGAATTTTCCCGTATCGGTGCGTTCTCAATCAAAATCAATCATTGAGCATGAGACCTGCCTATTTTGGGGGCAGATCAGATTCTCGGGACACATAACATGCGCCCGGACCTATAAAATGTTCGGCATAAAATTCCAGCCATGGGTGCTCAGATCAATAACAGTTTCAAAAAGGTCTACACTCGTAGATCGCGTTGTCCCCGGTCATCTTGTTTTTTCAAATGCTCTTATAAAGTACATTGATCACCTCTTGGACGCGAACAGTTTTCATGGTTCATTACATCAAATCGAAGAGGAGTTGTGCGATCTATTGGCAACTAGACTATTGGATCAGTGTCCGGATCAAGAGGACTTAATCAAGACGACAGTAGCCATAAAAAAGCATCCTGGCCTTAAGGTATCAGAACTTCTCTCCTTCTATAATAAATCGTTAAGGACGCTTGAAAATCAATTTCAAAAAAATATAGGAATAAGCCCCAAGGAATACCAAAGAACGGTGCGTTTAAGAAAGGTAAGTGAAGAAATCAAAAAGGGTAAGAGGTTTATGAATGCCGCTCTTGATTCAGGATATTATGATCAGGCGCATTTCAACAGAGAATTCAAGAAAGCTACGCTTAAAAGTCCTTCTCAATTCAATTGGAACGAGAATCTGATTTTGAGTAAATTCTGATTTCGTTTTTTTACAAGACCCTCCATCCCCTAGAGGATATTTTTGCCAAAAAATTGATGCGAACCCTACTTCATTCAATACTACTATTTGCATTTATACAGAACATCCATGGTCAACAAAGAATAGATCAGGTCCATGAATCCCTTGTGTTTGAATCAGAAGTTTTATCTGGCAATCGCCAGATCTGGGTGCACGTTCCCAAGATAGAAGAAAAGAGCCTGGACAATCCACAATCCATTTTCCCTGCCATCTACGTTCTCGATGGAGAACACAATTTTCTCAATGCCGTTGGCAACTCTCAGGCCCTTGCCAGGGCAGGTTTAATGCCAAATGTAATTGTCGTGGGTATAAGCGGTTCGAATAGAGAATATGACTATTCCCCCAGCGATATCAAGGTTGATTATATGAAAACAGGGGGAGGTCCCAACTTCCTCACCTTCTTATCAAATGAGCTAATCCCATATATAAATGAGCAATATCCTTCTTCCAACCATAATACACTGGTGGGACATTCCATAGGAGCAATGTTTGCTCTATATTCACTCGCAGAGGACAAAAACGACGTTTTTAGTAATTATTTGGCCATAAGCCCAAGCCTCTGGTGGGACAAGCAATCATTAGCCAATGATTGGAAAAATAGCCTAAATGCATTGACATTAGAAGAAGGTAAACTGGCTTTTGTCACCATGGCGGATGAAGAAAAACTCGGTGATGATGGTAAGGTCATGCATGATCAATACCTTCAGTTCAAAACGGATGTTAAGGATCGTCCCAATTTTAAAATAGCTTACCTGGACTTGTTTGAGGAAGATCATCTTTCGACTGTCACTCCAGCTCTGCACCATGGTTTTAAGTTCCTATTTCAAAACTGGAATCTGGATCATCAGTACAGCAATCATAATTTCTCCGATCTTCAAAAGTCACTAAAAGACCTATCCGAGATCTATAATTTTAGTGTCGCTCCGGATTACAAGCAATTGGTGAATATGGGGCGTTACTATTATGACCAACAAGAATACAAAAAGGCAATCGAGATCTATGAATTTGGCTTGGAGAGCTATGACGAAGGCCTAATGCTAACCGGATATATAGCCCAGGCATATTTAAAGAATGGCGATCCGGAAAAAGCCAAATTGTACTTCAGCAAAGGACTAGAAATCGCAATCTCGAAACAATCTCCCATGGTTCCCTGGTTTGAAGAGCAGCTTATGGAGCTTTGAATTTCAAAAAACCATCGACATGTTCGACAGTCACAGGGCCGGAATTCGGATCCAGATCACTGCCAAACTTTGCTGCCAAGGCAGTGAAAAATTCCGGGGTCCGATACCATCGGGACAACCAATACGGCAGCTCATGGAAGTTAACCTCAATATTCTATCGCATTTCTCTAATTAGATGACTTAAGCCCGCTAGGGAAAGAGGGATCAGCGGGATCAACAGCCAGTTTGTTGGCTATAATCTCAAAGAAAATCAGTTGGAACTCAATATTGACATCTATAACCTCCTTATCCTATTTGGAACCTTACAGGCCTTTGTCTTCGGATCTCTTCTCGTAGCAAGGAGTAATTTCAAGGAAGCCACAAAATACTTGGGGATATGCGTATTGTTCCTGGCCTGTTACCTTATTTGGGTACTCAAGGCAAGCCTGGGGATTCAGGCTTATTACCCTCAAATGAGATTCCTTCCCTTGCTTTTTCTTTGGGGAATTGGTCCAGCTTTCTATGCCTATTTGCGATTCTATTTTCGAAAACCCATTTCCTCAAAGTCGTTGAAAAGGCATTTCTTCCCATTGCTTGTAGAACAGCTATTCTTTAATTCAGCCACATTTCTATTCTACATCAACAGCTGGGATCCCAACAACTTCAATGATCCGGAAGCCTTTTTGGCATCGAATGTATTTGAGATTGAGCATTATATAGGCCTACTATCGATTGCCATTTACCTGATACTCAGTATGCGCTTGTATGGAAAGGAAATCAAAACAGGAGAAAACAAGAGAATCGGATATATACTGATTTGCTTTACTCTGTTGTGGTCTATCTGGATGCCTTACACCATAGTCGATGCCATGATCTTCGACTTCAACTTCCCGGTATCAGAATTCTATCCCTTCTACATTTTGCTTACGGCATTAACCTATGCCATCGGCTTCATCGGGTTTCAACTCAGCAAGCAAATCATCACCGGAAGAAAGCCTGAGAAGACCTCTGAAATGAAAAAACTGGCCGAGATCTTCACAACTAAAATGGAGACAGAAAAGTACTACCTGGATCCCAACCTGAGCCTTCAAAGTTTTAGCGAAAGGCTGGACATCCATCCCAACAAAAGCTCCGCAGTGATCAATGTCATGATGGATTATTCGTTTCGCGATTTTGTCAACTCCTATCGAATTGAAGAATTCAAAACCCTGGCAAATACGGCTGATGTAAAATCCAAAACAATTCTGGGAATCGCTTTGGATGCCGGCTTCAATTCAAAAGCCTCCTTCAACAGGGCTTTCAGAAAGTTCTGTCATAGCTCTCCGGCAGAATATTTGGAAAAAAGGCAAATAAGTGGTTTCAAAACATAAAGTGAGTCGATCTCAAGGCATATTTTCTCTTTTCATTGTGACCAAATTCATTGTCAGGTCAATAGAGTATTATGCAAAAAACGTTCATTAAAGCCCTTTTTGTTGTTTTAGCGATCAGCTCCGTGTATAGAGTTTCAGCCCAGGATCATCTCGAAAAGATCGAGGAATTACTGCAAGCCAATGTGAATAGCAAAACGCCTTATAGCGGTTCAGTTTTAGTGGCCCAAAACGGAGAGGTCATCTATAAAGGAGCTTTTGGTTTGGCAGATCCGGAAGCAGAGAAAAACAATACTGTTGATTCAAAATACTTCATTGGATCGGTCACCAAGCTATTTACATCGGTCGCCATTCTTCAACTGATCGAGCAAAAAAAGATCTCCTTAAGCGATCAGCTTTCCAATTGGTTGCCGGAGATCAATGGGGCAGATCAGATCAGTATTCATCATTTACTCACCCATCAATCAGGATTGAGAAGGGATTCTCATCAGGACTATGATGCGGAAGTCAGCTACAAAGAGCGCTTATTCTCCATCAAGAATGACACGCTCGAGTTTGCTCCCGGAGAAAAGGAATCCTACTCCAGTGTGGGTTTTTATGCCCTGACCTACATATTGGAAACGGTGAGTGAAATGACTTTTGATGAGTACTTTGAGAAACACATTTTCGAGCCATGCCAAATGGCAAATACCGGGGTTAAGAAATCCAAAAACCAGGAAGTCGAAGGACTGTCGATCGGAATAGGCATGGCCCCGGATAAAAATGATGTAAACGACATAGCGCCAGCCCCTTATTTTGACAGCTATTCCTTCGGCGGCGGCGGCTCACTGTACTCTACTGTAGACGACATGTGGGCCTTTTTTAATGCATTGGAGAACGGGAAGCTTGTTTCCTACAATACCGTAAGAATGATGAAATTGAAGTGGCCTGTGAAATATGAGAA
>JANQHS010000223.1 GCA_028282565.1 Cytophagales bacterium
TTCTTCGTGCTTTCCGCCTATCTTCTCGATCGCCAGATCGCCCTGGCCTTTATCAATCAGAGATCCTCAAAAAAATTCTGGCTGAACTATTTCCTCCGAAGATTTCTCAGGATCTATCCCCTATTCCTGATCTCGGTGATCCTGACAAGTGTACTTTTCTCTTTAGGACTACATAAGATGGTCGATGAACCCCTGGATATCCCCATGCATATGGTCCTCATGAAAGGGGAAAGTATATTCTGGTCGATCCCTGTAGAATTCAAATACTATTTCCTTTCCCCGCTCATCATGTGGCTCTGCCATCGCGTGCTGAAATGGAAGGCCATCGCGGTTTTGGCTCTTTTCCTGGCATTGACCACTTCTTCTGTGCTGGTCGAATATATCACCGACCTTCCGCTCATCTCTACCTTCCGCTTCCTGCCAATCTTCCTCGTAGGGACCGTCATTTCCATCTTCGAGTTGATCCGGCAGGAACAATTTAGAAGGTTTCTATCCGGCAGGAATTTCGATCTGATCGGTACCCTTGCAGCCCTCCTGATCCTGATCAGCATACCTTTCTATTTTAAGAAGATCTTTGGGTTCGCGCTTTTCTTCCATGATCCTATTTTTTACCTGCCCTATGCAGGTCTTTGGGGTACCATTCTCCTATCCGCCAAATACGGTCATGGCATTATGCGCTGGTTCATGGAACTGCGCTTCCTGCGTTTTATCGGAACCATCAGCTTTTCCATGTACCTCTTTCATCTGCAGATCCTCCATCTGGTCCGGATCGATGAGCTGGGGATTCCGGCAGATCTACAGGTCTATGCCTTTTTCCTTTTGTCCGTCTTTGTTTCTTCGGTCAGCTTCCTATTGATCGAGAGGCCCCTTTCCATGATCAGAATAAAATTCTGACATTTAAGATCCGAAATGAAACTTGCCGCCTCAATACTGTCGCTCATCCTTCTCCTTGGGGCTCCGGAGGCTTCTGTTCTGCCCATGATCCCCAGCCTGGAAATGGAAACAGATTATGTATGGAATTGTATTGAGCAGACCAGGTTTTTTGATGATCATGGTTATGAGCTGGCCATGCCATCGGGAGAATTGATCCATGGCCTGCAGGTTGATGCCCGGCTCGGCATACTCCATGAGTCGAGCAAATCCGACCTCAAGAAGCACATGAAAAAGAAGGTTTATACCCCATCCGATTATCTGGCAGGGATGAAAAAGGTTGAAGACCAGGTCGAGGATCTGGAATCCATGATCAGGCTGATCGATGATGAGGATTATTCATGGGGCTTCAAAATCTTCCCGCAATACAAGGTGAAACTCACCTTATACGGCCCCGGAGGGAGCTATGATGCTGAGCAGGGGTCGATCCTGCTCTATACAACTGCCCATGGAAGCTTCAAGAATTACGATGATCCCGCCTACACCCTTATTCATGAGATCGTCCATATCGGTATCGAAGAATCCATCATAGGGAAATATCAGGTACCTCATGCCATGAAGGAAAGGATCGTCGACAAAATGGTGATCCTGCTCTTTGGGGATGTACTCCATGGATATAGGGTTCAGAATATGGGAGACCGTCGGATCGATCCCTATTTGAAAACACCCGAGGATATTCATGATCTGGACCAGGCCGTACAAAAGGCTCTGGAAGAATAGCAAGGCTCATGTCAGCTCAGGTATACTTCCATAGGCGTCAGGATTGGCGGAATTGGCTGCAAGACAATTTTGACAACAGCGATGAGGTTTGGCTGATCCTTCCCAAGAAAGACTCCGGAAAACCCTGCTTGCCCTATAACGACTCTGTGGAAGAGGCGCTTTGCTTCGGCTGGATCGACAGCATCAAGAAGTCCTATGATGAAAGCAGCAGTATGCAGCGATTTACACCTCGCAGAAAGGAAAGTTCCTGGTCCCAGCCCAATATAGAGAGATTGAAATGGCTGGATGAACGCAAGCTGATCCA
>JANQHS010000237.1 GCA_028282565.1 Cytophagales bacterium
GTCTGAAATATCGCCCTTCCAAACTGGCTATAGGTTGTGCCTGTTGCTCTCTCCCAGCTCATATTCAGATTTTGATCCAACTCCAATACCCACATATCGTATCCGCCCTTGTTAGCACTGACATCCCCGTCAGAAGAGTGAGTGTCTCCGATGACAAGAACATTTCCTGAAGAGGTTAACTCCAGTGAGTAGAGGAAGTCAAAGTTTGTGCCTCCATAGGTTCTTGCTTCCAGAGGGATTCCGTCATGATCAAATTTGCCTGCCCACCCGTCTTCTCTGTTGTTTCCGTAGCTCAGGGGGATGATCCCATTTGGAAGATTGGCCAAGGGAGTGGTATTCAGGCCCTTGGTATAACCTACGGTATATATTCCATTTGAATTGACCTTAATGTCTTTTATATAATCATCTGCCGTAGATCCGAATGTTTTGGTCCATACGACAGTATAGTCCATTTGAAGTTTAGCAATAAAAAAATCCCATCCCCCCATTGGAGTTGATCCGGAGAATGTCGATTTCGATCTTCCGGCGACATAGATGTATCCATCATAGATGTCGATTGCATGGATCTCATCCTGCAACGTGCCTCCGAACAAGCCCATATTCTGAGCAATACCAGAGCTATTTACGCGTAGGATGAAGGCTTCATAATTTCCCCCGGACCCGGGTCTTGTAGGTGCTCCAGGGTATAGATTCTTGGAGTTTGAGGTTCCGGCAATAAAAATATCCGATGATCCGGGAATCTGAATCAGATCATAGGCCTTGTCATGCCCCTCTTGTCCGAATAAGACGCTTACATCCGTATTGAAGCTTCCTGAGTTTTCGGAAATGCTAACAAACCAGGTATCAAAATTCAAAGGATGCGGGTGGGTTTTGGTAGGGGCATTTCCAGTCCCATTTGACCAGGTAGTGGCAATAAATGCATATTGTCCGGGTGCAGTCTCAATAATTTCTCCTGTGTTTCTAAATGCCGTCATATCCTCCCTACGGTCACCACCAAAGACCTTCCCGTAGGTATTGCTTGGATCTCCTTCGGTATACTTATAAACAAACATATCCGTGGAGCCATAATTCAATCCTACTTCATGATCGGAAGAAAAAGTAGCTCCAAGACAGATAAAGCTCCCATCACTCGCCTGGATGGCATCATGTCCGTACTCCTTTTGAGTTCCTCCAAAATGATGGCTACCTGGATGGGAAGTAGAAGCATTAAAATTCAAATCCAAATTTGGTTGCGAGTAAGCCATGGTTGTAACCCATGACATCACGATTAAGGTTAACAAAGATTTCATAATAAATTGAGTTTGGTTAATACTTGAGCCAAACACGGATAAACGGATAATTACGTTTAGCTAGGATTGATAGAATACCTGTAGGATTTGAATGAAACCCATGTCTTGGTTCATGAATTAAGAACGCAAGAGATTTTTCAATTTTCGGACTTTCACAATTTGAGAACGGGTATTCATTTATTGGATTTTTATCCCCATTGGTCGAGATCCCGGATTCATCTATTCATACCAACCGAAGACAAAAATATACGTACAGAAGTGCGTTTGATTCGATTCTGGAAGCGTTAATATGGTTAGGAATTCACTTAACCAGTCGAACTAGCTGATCAATAACCTTTCACGTTACTGCATTAGGCTAGCTCTTAGCCTGTTCCAGAAGGTAAGCCTTGAGGTAATCATTGATATCCCCGTCAAGGACATTCTGGACATCGCTGCGCTCATGAGCAGTTCTGGCATCCTTGACCAGCTTATAGGGGTGCAACACGTAATTCCTGATCTGGCTGCCGAAGTCGATGTTCATCTTTCCGCTTTCGATCTCGTCCCTCTCGGCATTTCTCTTATCGATCTCCAACTGATACAATTTTGATTTCAGCAGGTTCATCGCTTTCTCCTTATTCTGCAATTGTGATCTTTCCTGTTGACATTCGATGATCAGGCCACTTGGGGCATGCCTCAGTCTTACTGCGGTCTCGACCTTGTTGACATTCTGGCCGCCCTTACCGCCTGACCTGAAGGTATCCCAGCTAATATCCGCCGGGTTGACCTCGATCTTGATCGTATCATCCACAACGGGATATACATATACAGAGGCAAAACTGGTATGTCGGCGACCTCCGCTGTCGAAAGGGGAGATCCTGACCAGACGATGCACACCATTTTCAGCCTTTAAATATCCGTAAGCGAACTCACCCTCAAATTCAAGACTCGCGGATTTTATTCCGGCAACCTCACCGGGTTGGAAATCAACCTGCTTCACCTTATAACCGTTCTTCTCTCCCCACATCAGGTACATGCGGTACAGCATTTCGGCCCAGTCATTGGATTCCGTGCCTCCGGCGCCAGGGTTTATTTCCAACACCGCATTCAATTGATCCTCCTGTTTGTTCAGCATACGCTTGAGCTCCAGGTCTTCAATTTTGCTCAATGCAGCGTCGAAATTGCCTTGTACTTCTTCGGGATCTCCTTCACCGGCATCCAGGAATTCCTGCAGGGTTTCCAGGTCTTCGACCATGGTATTGACCTCTTCATAGGCATTGGTCCATACCTTGAGATTCTTGATCTCCTTCAACATGGCTTCGGCTTTTGCCGGGTTTTCCCAGAAACCGGGCTGTGCGCTGATCTGCTCTTTTTCTTCTACTTCGAACTTACGCTTGTCGTAGTCAAAGATACCCCCTCAAGGCCGTGATGCGTGCCTTCAAGTCTTTCAGTTGTTCTCCTGTCATATGGAAGCAAAAATAATCTAGATCACCATATTCCAGCCAAAGCGGTCCTCGATCTGACCTCGCTTGATCGCCTCGAGTTCGGTCATAAGTTTGGTGGATAGGGCCGACTCCTTGGAATAACCCAGGTCGAAAACCTCATCCTCATGACCGATGGCGGAGATCGGAGCAACCGTGGCGGCAGTACCAGCTCCAAAGGCCTCGGAAACCTTTCCGGCCCTCAGGCTCTCGACGAGTTCTGCAACCTCCAGAGGGCTTTCATTGACCTCCATCCCCCAATCGCGAGCGATGGTCAATACGCTATCTCGTGTTACGCCTTTGAGGATGGTTTCACTTGTAGGTGCGGTTCTGAGTGCTCCGTTGATCACAAAAATGACATTCATGGTTCCGGACTCTTCCACAAATTTATGTTCCTGTCCATCTGTCCAGATCAATTGGTGGAAGCCTTGTTCACGGGCCATTTTGGAAGGATAGAGCGATGCGGCATAATTGCCCGCAGCTTTGGCGAATCCAACGCCTCCTTTTACGGCCCTGGTAAAGTGCGTTTCGATCTTTACCCTCACCGGGTCGGCATAATATGCTCCAACAGGGCAGGTGAAGATCATGAATTTATAGGTGTCAGAAGGTTTGATGCCGATATAATCATCCATGGCAAACATGAACGGACGAACATAGAGGGCCTCACCCTCCTGAGGAGGCACCCAATCCCTGTCCAGATTGATCAAAGTCCTCAATCCCTCGATGAATAACTCTTCCGAAACCTGGGGCATGCACATCCTTTCTGCTGATCTGTTGAATCGCTGAAAGTTTTCATAAGGCCTGAAAAGCAAGACACGGCCATCAGCTGACTTGAATGCTTTCATTCCTTCGAAAATGGATTGTCCGTAATGGATGGCGGAATTGGCAGGGCTCAAGTGAAGATCCTGGTATGGCATGATATGCGGGTTTTTCCAGGATTCGTTCCCGTAATCGGAAATGAGCATATGGTCGGAGAAAATCCTACCAAAGGGCAAATTGTCGAAATCAACCTGTCCGATCCTGGAGTTCTCTGTTTTCCGGATGTCTATTTCAAGCGTTGTTTGCATTTCTTCTTAGTAAAAGTGTTCAGTTAAATGTGCTGCTGTTCAGATCAGGATTTCCTGGGTGTCCAGGGTACCTCTTCGGCTTCCAGTTCCTGACCCATCTTCCTGCTCAAGACAAAAAGATAATCCGAAAGCCTGTTGAGGTATTGTAGTACAAGATTAAATGTTTTTTCCTTCTCGTTGAGGATGACAACTCTTCTTTCTGCCCT
>JANQHS010000245.1 GCA_028282565.1 Cytophagales bacterium
ATGGTCAGGGTCTGGCCGTCATATTCATAGCCGAACCAGGCCCGGGGCGGGCTGAGTTCGCAGAAATCCGGAACATATTCCTGGCCAACGCCCGAGAACCTGGCGAAGTAGTAGTCATAGCCCGTCGTAGAAGCATTGTTTTGAATTCCCGCCAGAAGCAAGTCTCCTGAGTTATTTTGAGCAAAGCAACTCGGATACTTTTCTCCTTGAGTTATAGGCGCCTTTATAGAATCAATAAATGTCCCGTTCGAGGAAATCTGATCAAAAATCAATTCATCCGAGGAAGCGTTGCTTCGATAAAAGAAATGAATCGAATCAGCTGTCGTAATGGGAAGTATGTATGCAAGCTTATGAGAAAATGACCATTGTATAGAATCAAACTCCCTTTTTTGCGCAAACCCCAATGACGTCTCTCCTGGCTCAAAAGTTAATATTGACCCAATGAAACTGGTTTGACTAAACCCATGATTTAATTCATAGCGTATAACATCCATATTTGAAAAAACGCTAACCGAACTATCAATAACCTCTCCCTGGTGTGTTACCTTCATCAGGAACTCCCCTTCAGGGTTCGTTTCCGACGTGCTTCCTGCGATGATGTAACTTCCGTCTGCCAGGGGGAGCAGATCCAATCCGTTCTGTGCATTCATGCGATTGTAATAGATATCAAACAGCACATTGCCAAGGCTATCGGTTCTGGAAAGCACGATATCCCAGCTATAACCGGCCCAGACCCCATCGGTCAAAAAAAGAAAGCCGCCGTCAGGCTGAGGAAACATGTACCAATACAAAGGAAGACTATCGATGGAACTCACCACATTCCCGGAGGCATCCAATTCTAAAATTACTATGGTAGTATTATTGGACCCGGAATCCGATACCCCTCCAAATGCCAGGTAATTGGGACTGAAGGGCTTTTTTTCCAGTTGAGCCCAACCTGAAAAGGGCTTACCCAGCCAGCGTAACTCCTTAAACCAAAGGGTGTCGCCCTGGTCGCTAATGCTGCCTATCACTCCTACACTTCCGACGATCTCTTCGCGGTAGCCGCAAAAAATATGGGTCGAATCAGAACTGGCCTGGATTCCAGTGATCTGTTCCCTTCTGTGGCCACCAAAATGGGTCTCCCATTCAAAACTCTGGGAGAACCCGTTTTCAGCGATCAGTATAAAAATCAACAGAAATAGCCCGGATCTCAATGATTAGGGGTTAATGATTAATGATCAATTTGAGGTTCTCTACTTCAGAACCGGAAAGCTCCAGTCTTACAACGT
>JANQHS010000249.1 GCA_028282565.1 Cytophagales bacterium
ATTTACAGTTTTGATGTTCCCGGGTTATCCGGGCATGGCCAAACGAAAATGCAATTGCCAAAAAGTTATGGAGAGCCTGACCGCCTCGGTAGAAGTCAATTCGGCCTCCTATGCAAGGAACATTCTCGAAGCTGGAAAGATCAAGGAGTACAATGCCCATAAGGAATTTGTGATGGCCCGGGCAGCAGAAAGAAAATACCTGAGGGATTGCATAGGGCTGGTCACAATATACCTTTCCCTGTTCGAGGACTCACATCAAAAAGTATACGGGACTCCCGCCTTTTATGATTTTGCATCCCTGGCGGACTCGACCGGGATCCGGAAGTTCGCCGGTGAATACTCGGAAGTCCATCCTGTTCCAGAGTTAGGGAAAACCGATTCTCTATCAGGGCTATGGTATCACGCCAGTCTGGGATATTCGGTATTTGTGTTTCCTGAACCTTCCAAGGGCAGATCATATCTGGGTGTTCAGCAAGATTCACCCCCCTCAGGCTTTCCAAGAGGAGATGTAAAAATGGAGTTCTTGTTCGATTCAAATCGAAAACTGAAATGCCTTTTCTGGGCTGACTGGTATCAATCGGATTTTTTGGATTATGAACTTTCCAAGGACAGTTTAAGGATCGGAAGGGATCTGCTCTTTGTCCGAAAAAAGCCCATCCCCGAAGCGGGCAGTGAAGTCACAGGATTAGAGCCTACCTCATTTAGAGAGATCAACGAAAATATAAATTACCTGTCGATCAGGTCCTTTGATTATCGATACAAGGATCTGATCGATTCATTGATGGATTTCAACCATGAAAAGATCATCCAAAAAGAGCACCTGATCATTGATCTGAGAGGTAATCCCGGTGGATCCGACCTGTGTTTTGAGTCCGTCATGCCTTATGTGTTTGAAACAATTCAATACACCGAGCCTCTAGCCGGCTCTATCTGGGTCAGTGAAGAAAACTTCAGTGGCTATGAGCAAGAAAGGTATGACTATGGGGTCATGGATAAAAATGACAGCCTGCAAGCAGATCGGGAGATCGCAGAGCTCAGGAAATACCTGGGCAAATTCGAACCGCTGGAATTCAAGGAAAGAAAACTGGAACAGTTCTTTTCATCACCCGGGAGAATTCATCTTCTTATCGATAAAAACTGTGCGAGCACGACCGAGACATTCGTTCTAACGGCCATGCAAAGCCCCAAAGTGCGGGTGTATGGAGAAGCTACAAGAGGAGCCATCGAGTTCGGGGAATGGAGACCCATACAATTGGATAAGATCAGATCATGGGTAAGTCTGACCCAAAAGAAATTCGAAACCGGTTCAGGTGAGCATTATGAAATGGTCGGGATCAAACCCAATGTGAGCTTTGAAGGAACCCCATCCTCAACATGGTTAAATATGCTGGCGTCGAGCTTGGCAGATTGATCCAAAATAGCAAGCATATTTTGCCGATTACCCTTCTAATGATCTATCCATTCCGACCGGGCCGTAGCACAGACCCTGTCGGTCTTTTTATTCTTAACGAGATGCAAATAGGCATTTGACGAATTGGGACATTTCTGAGTATGGGAAACCAGCACATCTCCCAGTTGGGCTTCATGCAGGAATCGACCATCGATGGAATGAAGGTTAAAACGACGAATGATGGAGTCAGGAATGGATTCCAGGGCCCATTGCAGGTATTTGATATTATTCAAATGACGGATCATGTCGGTGTCAAATCTGTTCACCTTGAATTCCAATGTATGGTCCGGATCAACAATGCTTGGGATCTTTTGAGAAATATTGTGGCGGATGCTTTCCTCGGGCCAGAAAGACCATTTGCTTTTGATGTTCTGAAAGATCTCCTTCGGCCTTCTGGCGTGGATATCAAAAAAGACCCAAAGGCCCTTGGCCCTCCCAATTATTCCGCCCTTCTCATCCAGGATCAAATTCTCCCGAATACCCCTGACGCTGGAATAATTGGATAGCCAGGTTCTCACCTTGATCCTTTCCTTATAAAAAGGATAGCGATCGATCTTCATGATCCCGGAGACGAGCACCCAACCTATGCCCTGACCGGCCAGTTTGTATAAACCTTCTCCAATGGAAAGGCAATGCTCGGCCGCCGCCTCTTCAAGCAGGGTCAGGATGGTGGTAGGCGTCGCTTTTCCGGATTCGTTCATCTCAAAGAATCTGAGAATAAACTCCTTATCAAAATGATTTTGAATAACCATAAATAAGATCTGCTTCGGTAATATCAGGACTTTGACTGCAAGAATTCGGCTCTTCTTGCAGCGGATATCCGATCCTTTACCAAAGAAAATAAATTATGCATGCATAATAAAGTATTGTCTTGATCTTTTGGCGGCAGAATGGCCCTACCATTTATTTCGGCAAGTGAGTTTCCGGCTAGCCACCGTAACTAATTCCCGAGAGGCTCAAAATGACAGGTGAAATGACGAAGATATTTGGCTTGCTTTATAATTCGGTACCCCGAGTATTTCTTCCGGTTTTCCCATACCTCCAGGATCACCTCCACCAAATGATCAAAATGGCTTTGCGTATAAACCCTTCTTGGAAAGGCCATTCTCACCAATTCCAGCGGCGCAGGGATCTCCTTGCCTTGCTCGTCAAAATGGCCGAACATCACTGTGCCCAACTCCACGGTTCTCACTCCCCCGACAAGATAGATCGCATTTACCAAGGCTATCCCGGGGTATTCCAGGGCGGGGATATGATCCATAAATGCCCTGGCATCGAGGAAAACCGCATGCCCTCCGGCTGGCCTCATCATCGGTATTCCGGCTTTATCGAGTTTGCTCATCAGGTACTCAATACTCGCGTGCCTGTACACCTGATAATCATATTCCAGGGCTTCTCTTAACCCCACAGCTGTAACCTCCAGGTCTCTCCCCGCAAGCCCTCCATAGGTCGGAAAGCCTTCCTTCAGGATCAGCAGGTTTTGAAAGGCCTCAGCCCATTCGTCATTGTTGCAAACAAAGAATCCCCCGATGTTAGCCAATCCGTCTTTCTTCAATGACATGGTCGCTGCATCAGCGCATCCAAAGATCTCCTGAGCGATTTCCATCAGACTCTTATCTTCATAACCGGCCTCGCGCTGTTTGATGAAATAGGAGTTCTCCGCAAAACGACAGGCATCGATGACAAGAGGGATACCCGCATCATCCAATATGCGCTTTACAGCTTTGATGTTTTCCATGGAAACCGGCTGGCCTCCTCCGGTATTGTTGGTCACCGTGATCATGCAAAAGGGAATACGATCTCCATATTCCCGAATACAGGCTTCCAGTTTTTGCAGATCCATATTCCCCTTAAAGGGAAGTTCCGAAGCCGGGTTCAGACCTTCCTCAGTGAGCAAATCAAGGGTTTTGGCCCCTGAAAATTGCATGTTTGCTCTGGTGGTATCAAAATGGCTATTGTTGGGGATCACATCACCCGGCTTCACCTTGATCATGGCGAGAAGACTCTCGGCAGCCCTTCCCTGATGGGTTGGAAAGACATTTGCCATCCCGGTGATTTCCTGAATGGTATTCTTGAATTTCTTCCAGGACCTGCTTCCCGCATAGCTCTCATCTCCCAGCATCAGGGCAGCCCATTGCTGCGAGGACATCGCACCGGTACCGCTGTCGGTCAGCAGGTCTATGGGGCAATCTTCCCCATCCAAAAGAAATACATTGTGATGCGCTTTTTTGAGAGCGATCTCACGCTCTCCTGCAGACAGGGTCTTGATGGGCTCGGTCATCTTGATCCTGAATGGCTCCATGATGGTTTTCATCGTTATGGGGTTAAGGTGTTCTCAGTTCGATTTGCGGTGCAAATGTTGAACCCCAGGCCAGAATTATCTTTGATATAGGTCAATGGGATAAGTTGATCCAAATCAGGGATTCCCGACTTCCTGCCCTTATTCGGTAACTGCTATCCACACCCTATTCATCCCTCAACGAGACGACAGGGTTGAGTTTTGACACCTTGAGCGTTTTAGAGAAGATAGTCAGAAAGGCGATCAAAAGGATCATGACGGCCGGCAAGACCAACAACCAGGGATTGATATCCATTCGAAAGGCAAAGCTCCGCAGCCATCTGTCGATCAAAAAGTATGTCACCGGTATTGACAGAGCAAAAGAGATCAGGATCAGCCTCATAAATTCCCTGGACAGCATCAGGTTTATCTGGCCGATGCTAGCTCCGAGAACCTTTCTCACCCCGATCTCCTTGGTCCTTTTTGCAACGGTAAAGGTTGTCAGCCCATAAAGCCCAAGGCAGGCGATGAGAATGGCAAAGCCCGTCAACAATCCGGAGATCTTCTGAAATCTGCGATCCAATTCATATTGCTTGGCATATTCTTCGTCCAGAAAGAAAAAATCGAAAGCGATATCAGGATATACCTCCGCATACTCTTTCCTGATCAGATCGATCTGATCTTCGACATTGCCCTCATTCAGGCGTATACCGGCAAAATCGGTATGCTGGCGCCAGGGAAGAAAAATGATAGGCAAGATCTCCGATCTCAGGCTTGACTGGTGAAAATCCTTGACAACGCCATGTATTTTCATTTTCTCATCCCAAAAATTCACCATTTGTCCTACTGCTTTCTTTGGATCTGCAATCCCAAAAAGCTCGGCTGTCTTCTCATTGATCAACAGCAGGTTCTCATTGGGGCGGTTCTCGTAAAAGGCTTCTCCGCTCAGCAATTCCATCTCTAGGGTGTTCAAAAAATTATAATCGGTGAGGTAGATATAGAAGTTGTAGTTGTTCTCCTTTTCCGCATTCACCAACCCGACGCCGGTGGTTGTTGAGATCTCCAGGGAGGACCTTCCGGGCATGGTATTGGAAAAGGTCACATTCTCGATAGCCGAATGCTGCATCAACGCAGAACGGAATAATTTCTGCTTTTCAAGTCCAGCTCTGCCGTTTTGAGTTTTTACCACAATGACCTGATCGGTTGTAAAGCCCAATTTTTGCCCAAGCATATAGCGGACCTGCTCCCCTGAAGTTAGGGTTTGGGATAGCAGTAAGAGCGTTATGGCAAATTGAAAAACCACCAGCGATCTCCTCAGCATGATGCCTTTGCCCATACGGAAAAACTGTCCTTTGAGTACCGCAATAGGCTGGAAGGCCGAAAGAAAGAATGCCGGAAATGCTCCGGCGGCCAGGGTGCTAAACAGCACTACGCCGAGCAGCATGGCCCAGAAGAAAAGTGATTCATAAAAACGGATCTGCGCCGGAAGTCCGAGCACGGATTTGAAGGGGCCCTCAAAGATCAGTAGTAGAAAAATGGCGATCAGGGCTGAAAAGATATTGATGATAAAGGCCTCGGTGAAAAACTGGATCCTCAATTGACGAGGCGAAGAGCCAATGGCTTTTCTGATCCCGACTTCCCGTGCACGGTCAAGGGATTTAGCCGTGGAGAGGTTTACATAATTGATATTCGCCAGGAGGATGACCAGCAGAGCCACACCAAGCAAAAACAGAATGGAACTATAATCCGCGTTCTCATCGGGTTCATAGTATTTGGAGGAGTACAGATGAATGTCAGACATCATCTCCGAAATGATACGTTCATCCTCGAGCAATTTTTCCTCTAGCAGGAACTCATTATAATTTTTCAATGAACCCTGAAACTGGCTATATGAGATATCCTCTGGAAGGAGCAGGTAGGTGTACAGGTTGCATTGGTTCCAGGTCTCATCACTCTGATTAAAGTCCCGCTTCATAGAGGGGAATGAGATCAACATTTCAAAACTTAAATGGCTGTTCTCCCGGCTATCCTCTATGAGTCCGACGATCTCATAGTTCTGTTTATGTTGTGGAAGCCGGATGGATTTGCCAACTACATCGTCGGTTCCAAAAACTTTGAAAGCCAGTGACTCCGTGAGCACCGCTTCACCCGGAGCAAGAAAAGCATTTTGGCGATTACCGCTGAGGAAGGGATAATGAAAAAGATCGAAGAAATCCGGGTCCACTCCGTATGCCTTTGGAACTGGGAAGTATTTGTCCCCGACTCCGATGGTCAGACTTCTGATCGGGTGCGCCCTTGTAAATCGCTCTACCTCAGGGTATTTCTCTTTCAGCTGTGGACCTACCTGGGGGTAAGTACCACAGTCCTGTTCCGTGACGGTTTCCCCTTCCAAAATGTCAAGCGTAACCCTGACCATCCTGTCCGAATAAGGAAGTCCCTTTTCATAGGAGAACTCGAAATTGACATAGAGCAACACAAATAGAGATATCGCAATGGCCGTCGAAAGACCAAGAATGTTTACGGCGGTATAGACTTTATCCAAGCGAAAGACCCTGAAAGCCATTTTGATATTGGACAGATGAAAGCCGGAAGGATCCGGGTTGGTTAAGCGTGATAAACTTGACATAAGATTAGGACGTAATAGTTTGAAAACTTCGAAAGCATAGGCTCTTCTGGCCTGTTTTGGAGTTCTGTCCTCCAATTGATCCTGAAACCACTCCTCCATATCCCCTTCGATCTCTTCCAGGTAATCCCGATGAATTGCAAAACGGAGCAGGCGAAGGGCCCATGCTGGGGGCCTTGGATTTGAGCTTCTACTCATACGAATTGCAAGCCGAGTTTTAGATTGGGAATGGCATTCCAGAGGTTTGTTCTGATCTCCTTCATTTCTGCCAGAACGGTATGCGCTGCGGTTGTTGCCGAGTAAATACGCTTACGCTTCCCTCCTCTTTTGGCCGTAGCTTCTCCAAAAGCAGAGGTGAGAAAACCCTTTTGTTCCATTCGCTTCAGGGCGGACTGAATGGAGCCCACGGAAAGTCGCTGATCGATCCTGGATTCCAATTCACGTTTGATCTCGGTCCCGTAAGCCTCCTCCTTCAAAACCAAAACCGTAAGCAAAACCAGTTCTTCAAATTCACCGAGCCTTGACTTTTTCATATTATTTTATTCGTAATTGCAGTAAATATAAAAAGATATAATATTCGTAATTGCAGTTTTTATATGAACGGTATTCTCTCTCCGAAAACCCCAACCTCAAAAAATCCATCCCTGAAACTCAGGAATGGACTCCTCAGAGCACTCGGGTCTTAGATCTCATTCAATCAACAATTTATTGAAGAAATGTTTGTTTTCATACTCAATATCAAGCAGATATATTCCATTACGAAGTCTCCTGATATCGAGAATAAAAGGATCGTCGGCACTCTCGCTATGATCACAAAAGGGCAAGTAAGATCGGAGGACTGATTTCCTTCTGACCGCGGGTTGCTTCAGCAATTAATCCAGAACTTTGCAATTGCTCAGTTGTACCATATTCTTCTACTTGAATTCTATTATTATTGAACCATGAGCCCGGAAAAGGTATTTGGCATAGGTTTGGGAAAAACAGGCACCTCCACGCTGGGAACTGCCCTGGAAATGCTCGGATATACCGATCACCTGACCTGCGATCTG